>JAISWV010000088.1 GCA_031270755.1 Synergistaceae bacterium | reverse complement strand
CTTTTTATCTTGATTCACTACAGTATCCCGCCACGCCGAGCTTTTTGCACAAATTCCGCGCTCCTTCGTCCACGTAAACGCCGTCCTGCTCGAAAACTTTGCCGTCGAGAACGATGGTGGGCCGCAGCAGCGTTCCGTCGGTATGGGACGCCGCCGTCCAAAAAGCGCCCATGATCGCCTTCCCCTGGCTGCCGATGCCGAATTCCATGCAGCCGAACACCCGTTCGTCCTCCACGATACGCCCCGTGACGGCCGGCACCCCAGGATTGAAGCCCAGAGAATAATGGGCCAGGCGATACATGTTTTCGTCGCCGAACCCGTCGAGCCACGCGTGGAACGTTTCCGCCTGAGCTCCTCCCGAAATCTGGACGATGCGGCCTTCCTTGAACAAAAGTTCCACGGGAGCGTTCAGTTTACCGATGGAAAGAGGCGGCCACAACGCCCCGTCGAACACCAGCTTGCCCTCGATGGTCTCTTCCGCGGGACACCAGCTTATCTGCCCGCCCAGCATGATGGGGTACCCCTTTCGGGTGGCTTTTTGCCCGGAATGGCGGACCTTTCTTCCTTTGTTGTACGCCCGCAGGTCGGTGCCGTTTTGGGCTTTGACGACAATTTCGTCCGCCTCTTCCAGGGATTTCTTCATGTACTCGCCCAGCTCGATCATCGCGTCGTAGTCCACTCTGGCCACGGTCTTCACGATCATCTCCACGTCCATGCCGGTCAAGCAGATGTATCGCGTGCCGAAGTCCAGGGAGTCGCGGAAGGCTTGGGAGTGCATGATGTAAGAATACGCCAGCTCAATCCACACGTCCGCGCGGCTCACGGCGGACCCGATGGGGGCGGGAGGTTCCATGCAGGCGTTGGGCGCGGTGGCGTAGGTGATGACGGCAGGAATGCCGCCCACGGCGTAGGCCGCTTGAGAAACAGCGTCCATCACCCGCCGGTCGGAAGACGTGTCTCCGGTGATGACCACGTTCTCCCCGGGCTTCACCAGCATGACGTCCTTGACCAACGTCATGGCGCCCTTCATGAGCTCCAAATACAAGTACTCGTTCCTCGTCTCGATGCCTAAATTGAGTTCCATGATTTGACAACACTCCGTAATCTGTTTTTAAAAAACTATAAAAAGGCAGTACACGATGTTAGCCGAAATTGCAGACATTGAATTTCACAACATCTGCAACCAATACCATTTTTGTGTCACTCAGCCACGGAAGGATATTTGACCTAGAAAATATACATAAAATTTTATTTTATTGCCAATCAATGTTCGTTATATACTGATAAAAAATATTGATGCAACAGAAGGTGAACACAATGAACCTGCAGCAGCTACAATATTTCAAGACCATTGCGGAAGTCGGGCATGTCACCAAAGCCGCGGAATCATTGCATATATCTCAGCCTGCAATGAGCATGGCGATAGCGAATTTGGAAACAGAGCTTGGGGTTTCTTTGTTTAAAAGAAAAGGACGTTTGATACAATTGAATTCCTATGGCGAGATTTTGCTCGAGCATGTCTCCGTCGCCATACAGGAAATAGAAACCGCGAAAAATCGAATCGGTACCCTTGCGTTGTCCCAAAAGCAAATCTTGCGGGTTTCTTCGACGTATTCGTTGAGCAGCTCCTTGCTGCCGTCCGTCATTCAGTCTTTTGCGGAAGAAAACCCGGACGCCGTCATTCAGATCAAACAGGGCCCAAACATAGACTTGCTGCAAGACCTTGTGGACGGGCAAACCGATTTTGTCTTCGGACGTATTTTACCCGCCCCGGGTTCGTCCAAGAGCCTCCGGTGCATGCCTTTGTACAGTGAAGAGCTGGTCATTTTGATCAATAAAAGTCATTCTTTGGCGGAGCGTGACGAGCTGGACCTGCGGGATCTGAAAGACGAGGATTTCATTTTTTTTCACAAATCCACGGGCTTTCACCTTCTGGTGGCAAATTTGTTTCAAAAAGCGGGCTACAAGCCCAAGGTTCGTTATACGGTTTGTGACAATTTTTCTTGCGAAGTCATGGTTTCCGCAAATTTAGGCGTAGCGTTGATCGCTCCCATTCCGGACTACGACAGGGAGAGAGTGTGCCAAATCAAAATAAAATCCTTGAAAGAGAATCAAATCGACACTTTTTTGATCTGGAATTCTCAAAACGAACAAAGCGACGTCTGCGAAATTTTTTTGAAACACGTGGGGAAATTATACCCGGATAAAAAAGAGGCGGGCATACAGCGGCTTGCAGAATCAGAATCATGAAATATCTACACCCACCTCTTTGCCACTTTACAAAAGATCAAGCCTTTGATAATATTAGAACAAGTTCTAGAACTTGTTTCAGTAAATTCTACCGTCTCGAATATTTTTCCGTCTTGAAAAGGTTGCTTTGGGTTCCTGTCTATCGGGACATGAGGCATCTATGGTGGATTGTTGTGTTCACAAAAGGGGGATATTTATGAAACACATCATTGTATGTGGAAAACTGTTCGATGGTAAACGCGACGAACTGCTCGAGGGGGTCGAAATACGCGTTGAGGACAACATCATCACGGAAGTCGGCCAAAATCTTTCGCGGACTCCCGAGACCGACGTGATCGACCTTTCGCACCTGACCGTCACGCCGGGAATGATCGACGCCCATGTGCACTCTGACATATTTCGCTGGCAAAAGATATGGGACATCGTGACTCGTTCGGCGACCTGGTGCAACTTGGGACACCTGCACACAGCCCAGCGGTCCCTTGAACGCGGGTTCACGACCATCAGGTGTCATGCCCTCGGCGATCCCGGATATGGAGTGGTTGACGTAAAAAAGGCCATAGAAGCCGGCTACTTCCACGGCTCGAGGATGGTAGTGGCCTGTCATATGATCGGCACGGTCGGGAGCCATGCCGATTTCAGCCAGATATTTTCGGAGAATCCAAACCTCGCAAACTCGGCGCAGAATCCGGCAATAGGAGCGGGAGCCGATTTCTTCCGGGATGTGGTCCGTAAAGAGGCAAAATTTGGAGGGGATTTCATAAAACTATTCATGTCCGGCGGCTTTTCCACTCCAAACGATGGCCCGGAGGATCAACAGCTCAGTGACGACGAAGCGGAGGCCATCATCAGTACGGCAAGGCAATTGAGGAAGCCGACCACAGCTCACGTTTACGCTCCGCCGCTGATGCAAAAACTCATTAAGCTGGGAATCACCGGAATGGAACACGGCGCAATGATGGATGCCGAGACAGCCGCCATGTTCGAGGAGACTGACACATACCTCGTGCCGACCTTCTGCCCGTATGAGGAGATTATCGATCTCGACGAGGCGAATCTCGCTAAAAAACCCGAGTTCTTCCAGAAAAAACTTCGCCATTACGCCGAGATCCTGAAAAAAGGGAGAGAGATTATCGTTAAAAGCAATATACGCCTCGGTTACGGAACGGACTTCGTGGCTGTACACGAGTGTTACGAGAGTTGGTACGAGTATCGCAGCTGGATGCGGTCAGGCATGGACCCGTTCCGCATACTGAAAGCCGCTACCAGCGTCAATGCCGGGATATTGGAGATTGACGACAAGATCGGGAGCATAGAGCCGGGCAAACTCGCCGATATCGCGGGCTGGCCCCGGGATCTGCTGCATGACGAGGACGCGCTCAGCGAATGCGGTTTTGTCATGAAAAACGGCGTTGTTTATCCGACGTACAAAACCACGTAAGCCACGCAAGGAAGGTGAGCCGAGATGACTTGCAACGAGAGAGTGAACCAATGTCAGCAACTCAATGAATAAAGGATAGTAGATAAAAAAGGATGTAAATGAACCCTGAGAACTTTATCAAACAAGGCAAGATCAAGTTTTTTGCATTTATAACGTCTGAAATTTGACCCAAAACGTACACGTGTCTCTCCAGAATCAACGCATTCATTTTATTATTGCTTAATAATAAGTAACATAAGCTAGAAATATGTTCATATTATGCAACTAAAATTAAAATACAAGCACTTTTTAACAGAAAATACTTGACAAATATATGAACAAGAGTAGAATTCCCTAAAATAAAAGGGAGGTGCAGGCATGTCAGAGTCGATATGATATGAGTACTTTTGGCGTCAATATCAGCAAAAATATGAAATTATTAGGAGGTCGTAAGAAGAATGGAACCTTTGGCAGGACCCGCTTATGGAATCGCTATAGTCGTTTATTTAGTGGCAATGGTCGGTATCGGGGCTTATTTGAGCAAAAAAATTAAGAACACAAAAGATGATTTTCTTCTTGCCGGAAGACGTTTGCCGCTGATAGTGCTCGTCGGCACGCTGCTCGCGACTTGGTTTGGCGGCGGAACCGTCGTCGGGGGCGCGAATTTCATCTATACCAGGGGACCTTGGGCCGGTATTTTGTTTTTTATCGGGGCGCCTCTGGGCGCGCTGGTTTTGATGCAGTTGGCGCCAAGATTGAGGGAGATGGCCAAATATACCGTGCCCGAAATATTGGAAGTGACCTATGGCCCTAAAACTCGCCTTCTTTCCACAATATGCATCTTTCTGGCTTACACTGGGATCGTTTCGTACAACTACACCGGCGCGGCTTACATCGTAAATATAGTGACCGGTTTCGATCTGCAATACTCGGTGATAATCGCGGCCGTTTTGATGATCTTTCTGGCCGTTACGGCCGGCATGTACTCCGTGGCGTGGACAGACGCTTTGAGCGTGTTCCTCATCTTTATCGGTATGGGCGGAGGGCTTTACTTCGCCGCTTCGAACGCCGGAGGGTATGCAAGCGCGTACGCGTCGCTTTCCGCCGATCAGCAGTCGTTCAGCGGAGGATTGAATGGGCTTCAGCTT
>JAISWV010000032.1 GCA_031270755.1 Synergistaceae bacterium | reverse complement strand
ACCATCGACTACGAGGCCGTCACCGACGCGGCGACCATCGTCAACTTTTGCAATCACGCCTATTTCAATCTGGCAGGGACAGAGGGAAGCACGGACCTCCTCGGACATTATCTGCAGTTGAACGCGCGGCATTACACGCCCGTCGACGGGGAATTGATCCCCACGGGAGACATCGCGCTCGTGGCGGGCACGCCCTTCGACTTCACGACGCCCCGCGCCATCGGGGAACGCATCGGCGGCGACCACGAACAGCTGAAATTCGGGCTCGGCTACGACCACAATTTCGTGCTGGACAAAGCAGGCGCTTCCCCTGGGGCTCCCACTTTCGCGGCGCGCCTTTCTGAACCCGCATCGGTCCACGACCGCTCTGGGCGCGTCATGGAGGTCTGGACGACGGAGCCCGGAATCCAGCTCTACTCAGGAAATTTTTTGCAGGATGGCGGCGCGCAGACGCAGACGCAGACAAAATACGTGGGCAAAGGCGGACGCCCCATGCTTCATCGAGGCGCGCTCTGCCTGGAAACCCAGCACTTCCCCGACGCGGTCCACCATCCGAACTTTCCCGGCACGGTCCTGAACCCCGGCGAGCTCTATCGCTCGACCACTGTCTTCAAGTTCGGAGCCTGATGCGCATGGCGACGGCGTCGCAGTTGGCCGAGAAAATCCAGGCCGGCGAATACGATTCGATTTTTTCTTCCCTGTACGGAGCGGGCGAGGCGGCGCGGCAAAGGAAGAGGTACGCCGGCGCACTAGGCGGCTTCATGAAGAGCCACGGCGCGTCCCGTGAAGTCTCTCTCTACTCCGTGCCGGGAAGGGTGGAGCTGTGCGGCAACCATACGGACCACAACAACGGCGTCGTCTTGGCCGCAGCGGTGAACCTCGACATCGTCGCGGCCGTGTCGAAGTCGGACGGCGGGACGATTAGGCTGCGGTCATACGGGTTAGGGGAGGAGGACGTCGTGGATTTGTCCCGGCTGGAACCGGACAAAGGCGAGTACGGACGGTCGTCCGCCATGATACGCGGGGTCGCCGCCGGTTTTCGGGAGAAAGGAGGAGACGTCGGCGGGTTCGACGCCTATACCGTCTCCGACGTCCTGAAGGGCAGCGGGCTGTCGAGCTCGGCGGCCTTCGAGGTTTGCGTGGGCACGATCCTGAATGCCGAGTACAACGAGTCGCGCTTCGACGCGGTCACTCTTGGAATCATCGGGCAGTACGCGGAAAACGTGTTTTTCGGCAAGCCCTCGGGGCTCATGGACCAAATAACCTGCGCCACCGGGGGGGCTCTGTCCATCGACCTGAAAGACCCGTCCGCTCCCGCCGTCAAGAAAGTTCCCCTGGACCTGTCCGGTCTACGCCTCGTCGTCACGGACACCAAAGGGGATCACTCGAACCTGACGGACGAGTACGCCGCAATCCGAAACGAAATGGAGGCCGTCGCCTCGTGCTTCGGCAAACGCTGCCTCCGGGAAGTGTGTTACGATGACTTTCTGAAGCGGGTCCCGGACGTGAGGGATAAGACCGGCGACCGGGCGGCCGTCCGCGCGATACACTTTTTCCAGGAGTGCGGGCGCGTTCGCGAGGCCGTCGATGCCGCCGAAAGAGGCGACATGCCGCGCTTTCTCGAACTGATCGCCGAGAGCGGGCATTCATCCTTCGAGTTCAACCAGAACGCGTACTCCATAAAAACCCCCGACAGGCAGGGCATAACGGTGGGCCTTGCCGTCTCCCAAGCTGTTCTGAGGGGGCGGGGAGCGTGGCGGCTCCAGGGCGGGGGCTTCGCCGGGACGATACAGGCCTTTGTCCCGGAGGATCTGCTGGAAAAATATTGCGCGGCCATGAGCGGCGTGTTCGGAGACGATGCCTGTCACGCCCTGCGCCTGCGCGCAACCGGCGGAATGAAAATTGCCCTCGCCCATTGAATGCCGAAGATTGAAAGTAATGGACAACACTATCGATATTCTCATTTGCAGAGAGCATTATGGCCAATAGGCTCCAGCTGGGAAATGGCCGCGTCGCCGATAACGACGTCGAGCTGTGGGGTTATTCCTCCAGAAATACCTGTATCGTTATCTTCAGCAGTCGTTGCAGGAGAAAGGACAGGGCCGCGGAATGACAAAAATCGTTCTCACGAAATCTCAGGCACGTCGGTATCTGATCGCTTATCATTCTTTAAAAGACGAAACGTGCCTGGACTCCGACGACGCCATTGTCGATTACATCCGAAAGGTGGGGTGCATCCAGTTCGACCCGCTGGACGTCGTCGGCAGGAACCCGGATCTGGTCCTTCAGGCCCGCTGCGCCCGTTACAAAAAGGGGGGCGTCGAAAAGCTGCTTTACCGAGAAAAGCGCCTGTTCGACGTGTGGGACAAAAAAATGTCCATTTGCTCCGTCGATGACTGGCCGTATTTTTCGAGATTTCGAGAGTCTTTCCGCCCCTATCTCCGCAAGTTTGCCCGGGCCGTGGAGTTCATCACCGGTTATCTCCGGGAACACGAGTGCGCCTGCTCGTCCGACTTCGAGATGGAAGAAAAGGTCGATTGGCACTACGGACCTCAGCGCCTGGCAAAGGCCGCGCTGGAGTGCATGTGCTATTCCGGGCTTGCCGTCGTCCATCATAAAAAGAAGGCCCGCAGATATTATTGCCTCGCGGAGAACTTCATTTCAGAGCGCCTGCTCTCCGCGCCCGATCCCAACCGGACAGAAGAAGAGTATCACGAATGGTTTGTGCTGAGACGTCTTAACGGCGTCGGGCTGCTTTGGAACCGCGGCATCGGCGGCGTATGGGGCAGCAACGTCGGCTTCAGAAACGAAGAGTTTAGAAGCCCGCACCGCAACAAAACCTTCGAGGCCCTTTTGCGGAAGAAGAAAATTGTCGAGCTCGAGATCGGCGCGATTCCGTATCTTTTTTATCTGGACAGGGAAAAACTTCCCCTGCTAGAGACCTCCATCGAAAGCGCCGTCCCCGAAAACAACGCGCGCTTTTTGGCTCCGTTGGACAATCTCTTGTGGGACAGGTATTTGATCTCGGCGATTTTCGATTTCGACTACAAATGGGAGGTCTATGTGCCGCCGTCACAAAGAAAGTACGGTTATTACGTACTCCCTGTTCTGTGCGGCGAGAGTTTTGTCGGGAGAACGGAAATGCGCGTCGAGAAAGAAAACCGGTTGACTGTGCAGTCGTTTTGGTGGGAGGATGACGTTACCGTAAAGAGAAAATACGCCGGCAGTCTCAAAAAAGCCTTCCAGCGTTTCGCCGAGTACAATCTCTGCGGAGGCCCGGTTACAATGCCGTCTACGGGCACGTAGAAGAGATCCGTCACTCAAAGCGTTACGGCTTGGCGGTCGCTTCTTGCAATTGCCTCTTTCAACGCCGTCTGTTTGGGATTCCAGTCTTTTATCAGGCTCATGCGCTGCCTCGAAAGCAGACTCGCTTGAAACGTCTTGTTCCACGTGTCAAACGCCGCTTGGCCGATTTCAAACACCTTGTCCTCGTACCATTCGCCGCCGTCCGCGCCGAGATAGCCGGGGGCGAGTTCCAACGCCATAAACGCGTCGAACGCCGCGCCGTCCGGCATCGTGAGATTGTACCCACCGGCGGGCTTGAAGCCGAAGCGCGGGTAATACCGCGGATGTCCGACGATGATCACCGCGCCGTAGCCCAGTTCGCGGGCGCGGTCAAGGCTGTGATGGATTATCTCCGCGCCAAGTCCGCGATTGTGCAGTTCGGGCTTCACGCTCACAGGTCCGAACGTGAGCGTCTCGATCTCGCCGCCGTCTGGTCTCACGATTTTGCTCTTGGTGTACATGATGTTCGCGACGATTTCGCCGCAGGGGTTTAGGCTGTCCCCGTCTATAACGATCTCGCCGACGAAATCCAGCTCCGGTACGAACGCCGCCGCGCCGCGCATGATGTGCGCCAGGTAGTGTTCGTCAGTGCGCGTCCGTCCGGGCAATTCCATCGTTTCAAACGCCGCGAACGTCAGCCGCTCCACGGCGGCATAGTCTGCGGGTGTTTCAAGCAGCGGGGTCATCATGAGTTACGCTCCTTGCGGGCCGCCAGCGAAAACGTCAGGGGAACACTCTGAAGAACAAGCCGCCCGGTTTCAGGAGCGCCGCTACGGCCGCGGCGCGTTCGTCCCAACTGGCCTGATTCTCGGCGTTGATTCTATCGTTCATTTCGATTGCCCCGTAATTTCTTCCATTTTCGGATTTGGGCCCGGATTTCGGATGTGAAAAGGTCTTTTTCAACCTGCTCGACGGGCATATCGACCACTTCTCCTCGACCTTTCATCTTTATTTTACGACAAAGAATACCGAAAGAACCGGCTTGTAAAAAAACATCCCCCACAGGAGGGCGTTGAATAAAATCGCCAAGAACACCGCGGCGGAAAGCATGTCTTTCCCCGCTTTGATCTGGGAGTTGTATTCTTTGTCGATAAGGTCGAAGGCCCTCTCCACGGCACTGTTGACCAGTTCGAGGGCCATGACGGCCAGCCACGCTCCGATGAGCGCCACGGAGCGCAAAAGGGAAATCTTCGCCCACAGAAGAACGGCAAACAAAAGCGCCAGGACCACGGCCTCGAACTCGAAGGCCTGTTCTTGCTTGAAGGCGCAGAAGAGCCCGCTGAGGGAATGGCGCGTTCCACGGTAAAGGCGGGCTGCAGGGTTGTATCGTTTCACGGCGCTCTGAGGTCGCTCGGATTTTTGCTGGTTTTACCGGCTTCGTTTTCGCGGACGCGCTCTCGAAATCGCGTCGGAGAAAAAGAAGAAAAGAGGCGGCGAGGCCATGAAGCCCCACGTCCCGAACCCTTGGCATCCGCCTCCGCCGCCGGGGGATGCGGAGCCCGACGCGGGATCCGGTATCGGGTTGTCGCCTGTCAGCGCCACGTAAAAGCTCAAGTTCAAGCCGCCGTCCGCTTTGCCGTCCCCGAGCAGGATATAGGGGACCTTGTCGTCCTCCACAACCTGACAAAAGGCCGTTTTGCCGGAGTTTTGGCTGCGGGCGTCGGCCAGCAGGGCGACGAAGTCCAGATACAAAAAATCTTCATGCGTAAAGGCCTGCACGCATTTTTCGGCGCTGTAGCCTCGGTTGCGCAGAGTGGTGAAAAGGTTCATGTCCTGTTCCGCCGCGTTGGGCGACCGCACCCACACCGTGCACAGGTTGGCGAAGGCGCCGATCACGCTGTCCGCGTCCGCGATGTCGTTCCACCTGTCGACGAGGGGCGCTTCCTTTCGCGAAACGCGCAAACGCACGTGAACCGGCAGCAAAGCCACGTCCTCCGAAGCCAGCGCAACGGTGGACACGTCGGCGGAAATCACAAAGGCGTTGAACGCGTCGGCCTTGATATAGCTGTCCCTCACATTGTCGTTGTCGAGGCCCTGAGGCAGCATCACGGGATTGCCCCCCACATGTGTCGAGATCTCTTTTTCGGTGTTCTCGGCGTTCTGCAGTATATCGACGAAGGTCATGGCGAAACTCGTGACCGACCAAGGCGGCGTCCCGGAGCTCCCGGAAGAAGAGTGCCGCGTTTCATGAGGTGTCATCCCTCCCACTTTGCGGTAAGTGAAACGCAGATCCCGGGGAGCGGCCGAACCCTGGTAGGGGTAAAGCCGGAACGACTCGCTGGAGCCGTAGGTTATATCCATCGAACTGTTGTAAACCGTCACCAGCCCCGGCGCGAT
>JAISWV010000014.1 GCA_031270755.1 Synergistaceae bacterium | reverse complement strand
CATCTTCCCCTCCTACGTGGAAGACATCATGGGCCCGCTGCTTTTCGATTTCGGCTACGGCCCGTTCCGCTGGGTCTGCCTTTCCGGCAAACCCGAAGACCTGCGCAAGACCGACACGGCCGCCAAGGACTGCATCGACCCGAACCGCCGCCCGCAGGACCGCGACAACTGGGTGTGGATACGCGACGCCGAAAAGAACAAACTGGTGGTCGGCACCCAGGCCCGCATCCTGTACCAGGACGAGGAGGGCCGTATGCGCATCGCCCTCAAGTTCAACGAGATGGTGCGCAACGGCGAGATCGGCACGGTGATGCTGGGGCGCGACCATCACGACGTGTCCGGCACGGACTCGCCCTACCGCGAGACCGCAAACGTCAAAGACGGCAGCAACGTGATGGCGGAAATGGCGATTCACTGCTTTGCGGGAAACTGCGCCAGGGGCATGAGTCTCGTGGCGCTCCACAACGGCGGCGGAGTGGGGACGAGCAAGGCCATCAACGGGGGATTCGGCCTGGTTCTCGACGGAAGCCGGCGCGTGGACGAGGTTATCCGCGCCTCTCTGAGCTGGGACGTCATCGGCGGCGTGGCGCGGCGCGCCTGGGCACGAAACCGGCACGCCATGGAGACCGCGGAGGAGTTCAATGGAATACGCGGCGACGGCCACATCACGCTGCCCTTCATCGCCGACGAGGAGTACCTTGAAAAACTGGTAGACTCGCGTTGAGTCA
Source organism: Synergistaceae bacterium (assembly GCA_031270755.1). GTDB lineage: Bacteria > Synergistota > Synergistia > Synergistales > Aminobacteriaceae > JAISLU01. Next base: position 11,577 of record JAISWV010000014.1, on the reverse strand, counting down.
TTGAATTTGAAAAGTTCACGGGAGCGGGCGTCTCCGAGATTCCCTAAAGGGCGCGGGGGTGATGTTGCCCAAGATGACGCGCTTTCCGGCGCCGGTGGCGCTGGGGACGTTGCTCGGCCGTCCCTTCACGGTCTCGTGAGCCATCAACGCGAACGCCACGGCCTCTTTGGAGTCGGAGCTCCAACCCAGGTCCTCCTGGGTCAGCACCGTACATTCGGGAAGCAGCTGCTCGATGTGGCGGCGCAGCGTCATGTTGTGAGCGCCGCCTCCGGACAGAATGACCTCCCGGGCCGGACAGCGGGGAAAGACATAGCGGCGGTAATTGACCTCCATTGTCGCGGCGGTGTAGCGCGTTGCGGTCGCCAGCCAGTCCTCCGGGCAAATATCGGGGTGGGCGGCCAGCGCCGCCTCCACAAACTGGGTACCGTACAGTTCCCGGCCCGTCGCTTTGGGCGGTGGGGCCGTAACGTAGGGTATCGCCATCCACTCGGCCAAAAGCCCTTCGTTCACGGTGCCGGCCGCGGCGATTTCACCGCCGTCGTCCCAGGGCAAACCGTAAAAATGCTTCGCCAGCGCGTCGATGACCATGTTGGCGGGGCCTGTGTCGAAGGCGAAGACCTCTTCCAGCTTGCAACCGGCGGGAAGGCCCGTAACGTTGCCGATACCGCCGAGGTTTTGCAGCGCGCGCGGTTTTTCGGAGCGGTACAGTAGGTACTCGGCGTAGGGCACCAGGGGCGCGCCGCGTCCTCCCGCAGCCATGTCCATAGCCCTCATGCCGGAAACGACCAAAATGCCGGTTTCCCAGGCGACAATCGCCGGCTCGCCGATTTGCAGCGTCGACGCCAGCCATTCGCCCTCGCTTTCGGGAATATGGTAGACAGTCTGCCCGTGGGACCCGATACACTCCACATCCTTCGGCGGCACTCCCGCTTTTTCGCAGACGGCCTTTGCCGCTTGGGCAAACCAATACCCGAGTTCCGCGTTCAAGCTGCACGTCAATCGGATGTCCGACCGAGAAAGCGAGCAGCAATCCAAAATTTTTGCCCGCAGCGCTTCCGGCATCGGCAGCGTCACAAACGCCGACAGGTAAATGTTCTCACCATTTCCCTCATTCTCACCATTTTCGTCCTCGATCTCGATCAGCGCGGCGTCACATCCATCCAGCGAGGTTCCGCTGATCAATCCAATGACGTATGACATCGAGACAACCTCCTAAGCATATAGAAAACCTATCAAGTATCCAGCCGAGATTCCGTGTATTATTGTTAGGGCGCATACTTAACACGTTCCCTTGCGCCAAAGCATAACACAAAAACTACCGAAACAGCGGGGAACGGACAATTTGCGACGTGACGCGTAGCCGCAATAAGATAGACAATCAGTTTTTCTTGGACGCTCTGAAAAATTACGCGGCCCGGAAAGACGCGAATTTGAACTTGCTCGGCGATTATGCCCGCAGGTTTGGGGTATACAGAATTCTTCGTCAATATGAAGAATGACATGGACATCCCTCCAGTCCCATTATTTCGCTTTCAACGTAAATCCCCCCAAAAATTATACGCAGGTCGGTATCACGCATTAACATTCAGCACGTCAAGAATATCTCGCTGCTGTCTAGATAATTTAGGATAGACATCTCTGTACTTGCCTTTGAACTCTATCTTGTAGATTGTCTTAATGTGGGAGAAAACCTGTTTTCTTGTCAATTTTTTACACGTTTCCGAACTGCGTAGGCAGACACGTATTTCCCTTATGCATTTACCCAATCTGCAAGACTTCTTTCGTTCCTTGTCCCAGAGTGTTTCACATGAATAACAGTATTTTTGCCTCATCACGGTAATTTGGGAGGCAATCAATCTATTGACAACTGATACATCAGTGTTATACTTCATTTTTAATCGAGAATATTGGTTTAAAAATTACAATTTTGCCCTGAAGAGTGCCGGACCGGAGGTGGAAGCCCTGCACCGAAAATTCGGGACGGTGTTCGACATAAAGCGATACGCGCTTCATGACGGTCCGGGCATTCGCGTAACCGTTCACTTTAAGGGTTGCCCTCTGTCCTGCTGGTGGTGTCACAACCCCGAAAGCCAGTATTTTGGACCGCAGCTTCTGTACAGAAGGGAACGGTGCGTCGCCTGCGGCATGTGTGCGCCCGCGTGCCCGAAGGGAGCCATCTCGACGGAGGGCGGTGCGATGTCTACCGATTCCGGCGTTTGCGACGGCTGCGGAGCGTGTTCGGAGGTCTGCCCCTCCGAGGCCAGGGTGACGTGCGGGGCTCGGATGAGCGCGAGCGAGGTGATGAAGTCCATTTTAAAGGAGCGCATCTTCTTTGAGCAGTCGGGCGGAGGCGTGACCCTGTCCGGAGGGGAGCCGATGGCGCAGCCGGAGTTTGTCATGGAATTGCTGGGCGAGTGCAGGAAACACGGCATCCATACCGCCTTGGACACGTGCGGTTTCGTCGACGCCGAAAGCCTGCTCGACACGGTCCCTTTCACCGATTTATATCTGTACGACATCAAGCACATGGACCCGGAAAAACACAAAAAATACACCGGCGTCGACAACGACGTCATTCTGTCGAATCTTTCGCAGCTGGGTGGGCGGGGCGCCGTCATAAACGTCCGTGTGCCCTTCGTGCCCGGTGTCAACACCGACGAGGAGAACCTGAGAGCAACAGCCGCTTTTGTGTCCGGGGTGCGTGGTGTAGTTGGTCTCAATCTGCTGCCGTATCATTCGGCCGCGGAGGACAAGCACGACAGGTGGAGTATGGAGTTTCGCCTCAGAGGGACGTGCGCTCCGGCCGAAGCCTCGCTGCGAAGAGCGGTCGAAGTGATGGAAAGCCAGGGCATACGAGCCATTACAGGCGGCTGAACTAGAAAAGGAGGCGGGCGGAACGATGAACGAACGGATAGAACGGCTTCGTAGGGAGAGTTTCGAGGCGGTCCCTAGGTTTTCGGCGGAGAGGGCCGTGCTGGAAACCGAGTTTTACAAAGAGAATGAAGGCAAATACGCGACCCCGGTCATGAGAGGGCTCAACTTCAAGTACATCTGCGAGAAAAAGACGATATACATCGGCCCCGACGAGCTGATCGTGGGCGAGCGCGGCCCGGCGCCCAAGGCGGTCTCGTCGTTCCCCGAACTCACATGCCACTCCCTGGAGGACCTGAAGGTGCTGAACGCCCGCAGAATGCAGAGCTACGCCGTCGATCCCAAAGACGCGGAGCTTTACAGGGACGTCGTCATCCCCTACTGGAGAGGGCGGAGCATGAGAGACAAGGCGTTCGCCCGTATGCCGAAGAAATGGCTGAACCTCTACGAAGCGGGGCTCTTTACGGAATTCGGCGAGCAGCGCGCCCTGGGGCATACCTCTTTGGACAACCTGATATACGAGAAGGGAATGCTTGACCTGAAGGGCGACATAGCGAAGGCGCGGTCAGCGCTGAACTTCCTGAACGACCCGGAGGCCACGGCGAAGGACGACGAGCTCCAGGGCATGGACTACTCCTGCGACGCGGCAATCCTGTTCGCCGAGCGTCACGCCGATCTCGCGGAGCGCATGGCGGCGTCCGAGACAAACGAGACGCGCAGGGCGGAGCTGGAGAAAATAGCGGAGGTCTGCCACCGGGTTCCGGCCTGCGCTCCGCGCGATTTCTGGGAAGCGATTCAGATGTACTGGTTCGTTCACCTGGGGACGATAACGGAGCTGAACGGATGGGACGCCATGAGCCCCGGTCATCTGGATCAGCACCTGCTGCCCTTCTACGAGCGCGGAATTGCCGACGGCACGCTGGATCGGGAGAAAGCCAAAGAATTGATTTCCTGCCTCTGGATAAAGGTGAACAACACGCCCGCTCCGCCCAAGGTGGGCGTGACGGCAGCGGAGAGCGGAACGTACAACGACTTCACGAATATCAATCTCGCCGGCCTGAAGCGCGACGGGAGCGACGGTTCGAGCGAGGTCACGTACATCATACTGGAGGTCGTCGACGAACTGAGGCTTCTGCAGCCTCAGTGCAACATACAGACGAGTGTGCGCACGCCCGACGAAGTGCTGAAAGCCGCTGTCCGGGTCATCAGGAACGGCATGGGTTATCCGTCCGTGTTCAACGCCGACATGGTCGTCGCGGAGCAGATGCGGGTCGGCAAGACGCTGGAGGACGCGCGCGAGGGCGGAACGAGCGGCTGCATAGAGACGGGCTGCAGCGGGAAGGAAGCGTACCTCCTGCACGGTTATCTCAACACGCCGAAGGTGCTGGAACTGGCGCTGAACGACGGCGTCGACGCGATGACCGGCCGGCCGATCGGCGTGAGAAGCGGCGACCCGAGAAATTTCAGGACGTTCGACGCCCTCTACGCCTCGTTCGAGAAGCAGCTCAAATACGTCGTGGACACGAAAATAGAGGCGGACAACTATCTGAGGGCGCGTTACGCGGAGCTTTTCCCCGCGACGTTCCTGTCGGCGGTAATCCGGGACTGCATAAAGAACGGGCGCGACTACTACAGCGGCGGCCCGAGATACAACTCCGACTACATTCAGTGTACGGGCATCGGCACGGTGACGGACAGCCTGTCCGCGATAAAGAAGCACGTGTTCGACGACGGGCGCGTCGAGCTGAGCGCCCTCGTCTCCGCCTGCAACAAAAACTGGGAGGGCCACGAGGCGCTGCGCCTCACGATGTGGAACAAGACGCCATTTTTCGGCAACGACGACGACTACGCCGACGCGATAATGCAGAGGGTCTACGGAAGCCTGTTCGAGAGCATCGACGGCAAGCGAAGCACATTGGGCCCCACGTATCACCTCAACATGCTGTCCACGACGTGCCACAATTATTTCGGCAAAATGACGGGGGCGACGCCAAACGGCCGCTTCAGCGGGACCCCGATCTCCGACGGAACTTCGCCGAGTCACGGGGCCGACCGCAACGGGCCGACGGCCGTCGTCAAATCCCTCGGCAAGATGGATCAGGTAAAATCGGGCGGAACCCTCTTGAATCAACGATTTCTCCCCTCGCTTCTGAGCGGCGAGAAGGGAGTGAACGGGCTGGTAAACCTGATACGCTCGTATTTCAAACTCGGCGGTCACCACATACAGTTCAACGTGGTCGACGAGGAAACCCTTCGCGACGCGCAGAAACGCCCTGAACAATACAAGGGCCTTCTGGTTCGAGTCGCCGGTTACAGCGACTATTTCGTCGACCTGGACGAGTATCACCAGGAGGAGATCATCGCCCGCACCGCGCAGGAAGTGTTCTAGGCGTAATGAAGCCAAACAACGTGGCGAAGAAGAAATTGCAATATGTATGAGCGGCCTCCTGCCCGATCGATGTCAACATGGCGCCGAGCTGTATCGACTTTCCTAAAGTATCAGGACAAAAATGCCTATGGTGATCAAGAGGCCACCGGCAACGGTCTTGGCGTCGGCAGGTTCCCCTAATACGAGAAACGCCAAAATCATCCCGAGCACGACGCTGGACTTGTCGATGGGGATGACTTTCGAGGCTTCCCCGAGTTGCAAGGCTCTGTAATAAAAGAGCCACGACAGCCCTGTGGCGCAGCCGGACAAAATGAGGAACAACCAGCTTTTCTGGCTGATACCTGCTATTTCATGTTGTTTGCCTGTAGCGAATACGATCCACCAGGCCATAACGAGCACCACGACGGTCCTGATGGCAGTTGCCAGGTTGGAATTGACGTTTTCGATGCCGATCTTCGCCAAAATCGACGTCAGTGCCGCGAAAAGCGCCGATAACAACGCATAAACAATCCACGACACGCTTTTACCCTCCTTCATATTTGTTATGTATGTAGAACTGAGACTATATACGTAGAATATCAGGAGACGATCAAGTTGTTCACTACGAAAATAAAAAGGTTGCCGGATGCGGAATGCGGGAAATGTGGTCGATGCCGCTATTGACAGAGTGAAACTTCTGAACGTATACAAAACGGCCGCCCACATAATGAGCGGCCTTTTACCCGATCGCAATCGTTACCCAATCTCACAGTGTACGCAAAGAAAACGCCTCGACAATCAATAATTTACGCGGGGCGACGTGGCCGTCCCCAGCTCCTCCACAAAGAGAGGACTCAAAATTTTGATGTAGGTCCCTTTCATTCCAAGGCTGCGGCTTTCGATCAAGCCCGCGCTTTCGAGCTTGCGAAGAGCGTTCACGATAACGCTCCGCGTCACCCCCACACGATCGGCCACTTTGCTGGCGACCGCGACTCCTTCGTGCCCCCCCAGTTCGGCTATGATGTGCTTCATCGACTCCACTTCGGAATAGGAAAGCGCCCGCATTGCCATCTGAACGGCGATTCGGTCACGGGAGCGTTCTTCTATGCTTCTATTTCTGTCGTTCAGCATTTCGATACCCACGAGAGTACCCAGGTACTCCGCCAGAAGAATGTCTTTCGTCACGAAAGGCCTTGGGGAACTCACCAACACCACCGTACCCAGCCGCTCGGCCGCCGCTCCGTAAATGGGAATGTACATGAGATGTTTTTCCGGGCTTTTCTTCCTGCGGTTATCGCTGTTGTCGTCGAACATGTAAGCGTCCCCGTCGTTGACCTCCGACTCCCGGCAACGGTTCATTTTTTCGACGAACTCCTCCGGCATGTACCCATCCCTCATGAGGCCGGAAAGCGTTTGAGAACTATACTCCGGGACCCAGGCATAGCCCAGAACTCTGCCTTCTTTGCTCAAAATATACACATTGGCCGTCAAAAACTCCGACAACAACTTTGCCAACTTGATGTAATCCAACGAGTCTCCATCTCTGCGGTTCTGAATGGCGCGCCCCACCTGCCGGGTCTTTTCCAGCAGATCTCTCAAAACGCCGTTGTCTTTGTCTTCGTACCCTGCCGCCGCATACTCCCGGTCGATACCGGCATCGTCAGAATTACTGTTTCTGAGCCTTCTGTTCATATTCATTCCTCCTCCATTCCTCCTGGACGCTTCAAATGGTTTCTCTCAAAAGCACTCTCTTGCTCCTTTCCTTATTTCTTTTTTCATGACGAGTACCTTTCCATTTTCAGAATTTGTAAGATTGTATGACTCGGTTATATATTAACACAAATATACAATTTTAAATTAGTCCCAAAAAACTGTTTCGTCAATAAATTATTCGGCAGGTTTATTATGAATATAAACAATTCTATGGCCTGATGATAATGTTTTATATCATAAGAGGTACCGGCGAATGTCCCGGTTTTCGACTAAAGAGTTTAACTTATTATGGACAAAATCCGCGTCGATCTCGATTGAAGGGCGCGATTCGTCGCAAACCGAAAAGCTGATTTCCTCCAAAAGCTGTTCCAGCATTGTATGCAGCCGCCGCGCTCCGATGTCTTCCATTTCGGTGTTCATGGTATTGGCCAGCACGGCGATTTCGCGGGTGGCCTCGTCCGAAAAATGCAGCGTCGCCCCCTCGGTGCCGATCAATGCGGTGTATTGCTTCAAAAGACTGTTTTCGGGCTCGGTCAGAATTTGCTGCAGGTTTTCCCAGCTCAAAGGCTGCAGCTCCACGCGGATCGGAAAACGGCCTTGCAGCTCGGGGATCAGGTCCGAGGGCTTCACGCCGGTGAAAGCGCCCGCGGCGATAAAAAGAACGTGGTCGGTCTTGACCGGGCCGTAACGGGTTTGAACGACCGATCCCTCCACAATGGGCAGCAGATCCCGTTGAACGCCCTCCCGGCTCACGTCGGGACTGGAACCGCTGCTCTTCGCCACGATCTTGTCGATCTCGTCCAAAAAGATAATTCCGTCTTCTTGGGCTTTTTCGAGAGCCTCTTGAGACAAGGCTTCGGTGTCGATCAACTTTTCGGCCTCTTCGGTCAGAAGGATGCGCCGCGCCTCGGAGACCTTCATTCTGCGTTTTTTTGACTTTTTGGGCAGCATGCCCCCCAGAATTTCGCTCAAATTTATTCCCATGGAGTCCATCCCCGAAGCGCCCAGAATGGGAATCCCCACGACGGAGCTCTCCGAAATTTCGATGTCGATCTCCCGGTCTTCCAGCCGTCCTTCTTTTAACATCGCCAAGAGCTTGCTCCGCGTACTTTCTTTTTTCTGCACTTCCTCGGCGCGTGGTTTTTCGCCGTTGTCGTCGTTCTCCGGCGAGGTGCCGAAGACCTTCATAAGATCGGGAACGGAAAATTTCCTGTCGCTTTTCGGAAGCATCGCATCGGCCAGCCTCTGTTCGGCCCGCTCTCGGGCGGCTTCCTGAACGCCGGCCAACATGTGTTTCCTCACCATGGCCACAGACGACTCGACCAGGTCCCGAATCATGGACTCCACGTCCCGCCCGACGTAACCGACCTCCGTAAATTTCGTCGCCTCCACCTTGATGAAGGGCGCCTGCACCAAAGAGGCAAGCCTGCGCGCGATCTCCGTTTTGCCGACGCCCGTCGGACCCACCATCAAAATGTTTTTGGGGCTGATCTCTTTGGCTATTTCGGCAGAGAGTTTTTTGCGCCTCACTCGATTGCGCAGCGCGACAGCCACGGCCCGCTTGGCTTTTTCCTGCCCGACAATGTAGCGATCCAAATATTCGACGACGCGGGACGGGGTCAGCTCCGTATCGAAAACGTGAGACGCGGTCGAAGCCTGCGCCGGATCCTTCATTCTCCCAACACCTCCAGCGTTACGATATTATCAGTATAAATACATATCTCGGAGGCGATCTCGATCGATCGCCTGGCGACAACCGGCGGCGTCCAGTCCGGCCCCTCGCAGAACGCCCGCGCCGCAGCCAAGGCGTACCCTGACCCTGAACCTATCGCGGCGACGTTGCCCTCCGGCTCTATGATATCCCCCGATCCGCTCAAGAGCAGGGTTATATCGCGGTTGGCCGCAAGCATCATGGCCTCCAAACGGCGCAGCGCCTTGTCCATACGCCACTCTTTCACCAGGACCACGGCACTCTTCATCAAGTCGCCCTTGCACTGCTCCAGGCAGTTCTCGAAACGCTCAAGAAGCGTCATCGCGTCGGCCGTGGTGCCGGCGAAACCCACCAGCACAGAGCCGCTGTAGAGTCTGCGCACTTTCTTCGCGTTGGATTTGATGATCTGATTGCCCAAAGTGATCTGTCCATCGCCTGCCATGGCAACGGTCTTTCCGCATCGCACACACACTATCGTCGTTCCCTCAAACAGAACCGTCATCTCCCATCTCAAGATTGGCCCGCGGATGACTGGCCATATAGCTTTCTTTCATCCAAGACGCGCTGATCGTCAGATATATCTGAGTGGTCGCCATATTTTCGTGCCCCAGTAGCTCTTGGACAAATTTCAAAGACGCCCCTCTTTCCAAAAGATGCGTCGCGCAGCTGTGACGCAGCACGTGCGGGGTCACTCCGTCCAACCCCCCCCTGGACGCCAGCGTCGTCACGATACGATGTATCGTCCGCACCGTCAGCGGCTTTCCCTTACGCCCGGCGAGAACGAACCCGTTGTCCGAGGTTTGCTTTCCCCGCAATTGCTCCAGGGCTTTTTGGGCATAGGAGCCGAAAGGTACGCGGCGCTCCTTGGAGCCCTTGCCCAGAATGATGAGCCATCGTTCCTCCATGTCCACATTGTCCCATTTCAGCCCGGCGAGTTCCGAAATGCGCAGGCCGCAGCCGTAAAGTATCTCGAGAACGGCCGTGTCTCGCACGGGGTCTTCGCCGTGAGCCGCCGCCTCGAACAAGACGTTCACGGCTTCCGTCGAAAGCGCCCTGGGGATATTTTTGGGGGCTGAAGGTCCGCGCAAAGTCCGGGAGACGTCGCGCTCCAAAACGCCCGTCTCTTTGAGATAAGAAAAAAAACTCCGAAGGGCGGACAATTTCCGTGCAATGGACGCCTTGGAATACCCCCAACCGAACAGCCCTCTCAGATATGCTCGAAGCCGCGGCGTATCGATCTCCTCCAGGCGCTCTACCTTTTGTTCTTCGAGGTAATCCGAAAACTGTTTCAAGTCCACCGCATAATTGATAAAAGTATGGCTGGACGTGGATTTATTCTTAATATAATCGAGAAAAGAAGCGATGGCATCGACAATTTTATCTTTATTCATACGTCAATCTTAGCAGAATTGTCTCCAAGTACAATACACCGAAAGTTTTTTGCCGTCGGCTGCCTCATGGCAAACGTTCGAGCTCAGAGTCTGAACGGTTGCCGTTATTCCACGTTTTGTATCTGCTCGCGTATTCGTTCGAGGCACGATTTCCCGTCGACGACCATCCAGCGAAATTCCGCGTCGCCCACCTTGGAGCCCATGGTATTGACCTCCCGGTTCATTTCCTGGATCAAAAAATCAAGTTTGCGCCCCTCGGAGTCCTTGCCCGACGTTATTTCCCTGAATTTCGAAATATGGCTCGAAAGGCGTGCCAGCTCTTCAGAAACGTCCCATTTATCCGCAACGAGCGAGATTTCCTGCGCAATTCGGTTTTGGTCGATCTCCAAGTCGAAACGCTCCATGACCTTCTCTATGCGCGTCTTCAACGACTCCAAAGCCCCCGACGAGGCCTCGCTCCATCGGGACGAAAGAGCGCGGGTCAATTGTTCGAACTTCTGCAAGTCCGATTCGACGATTTTCTGTAACTTTGCCCCTTCGGATCTCTTCATTTCCATCAATGCATTGACCGCATCCGCAGTGAGCATCTCCAAAAATTTCCCCTGTTCTTCTTCGTTTTCTTTATAATAACTATCGAAACGCGGCGAATCGCAAACGCCCGGCAAAGCCAGCAAAGCCGCCAGGTCGGAGACGGGGGGAGCTTTCAGCCGCCGGGCCGCCTCTTGCAATTGACTGTAATAAGAACACAGGGCATCCGCGTCGAGTTTTGCCGTCTTGTACTCGTCGGCCCACTCGATCTCCGCATTCAAGCGGATCTTCCCCCTTTTCAAGGCCAAGCGCAGCGACGCGACGATCAAACTTTCAAACGAGGCCATTTCTTTGGGCAATCGAACGCTGAATTCTTGATAACGGTGATTCACCGAGGCTATCTCGAACGTCACGACGCCCCGCGCAAACGCCCGGGAAGCGCGTCCAAAACCGGTCATACTCAAAAACATGTCGTCTTCAGCTCCATTTCGACTATTTTGACTCTTTTGACTTTTTTGACTGCATCACGATGAAACCCGCTGAATCTGATATTTCTCCTGCCGTTCGTCGGATACGAGCTTGCCGTCGAGAAATCGCAAAATGCGGCTGCCCCATAGGGCGATATCCGGTTCGTGGGTGACGAGGACGAGGGTGATGCCTTCTTTGTTCAAGTCCGAGAAGAGGCTCATGGTCTCCTTGCCGGTTTGAGTGTCCAGGTTGCCTGTGGGCTCGTCGGCCAGGATGATCGGGGCGTCGCCCACCAGCGCACGGGCAATGGCCACGCGCTGCTGCTGTCCTCCGCTCATTTGGTTGGGCCGATGTGCCGCCCGGTTGCCCAGACCGACGCGTTCGAGGGCTGCAAGGGCCGCTTTGTGACGTTCTTTACCGGAAATATTACGGTAAAGCAGAGGCAGTTCCACATTTTCGACGGCGTTGGCGCGCGGTAAAAGATTGAACCCTTGTAACACGAACCCCAGCTTGCGGTTTCGTATCCG
>JAISWV010000013.1 GCA_031270755.1 Synergistaceae bacterium | reverse complement strand
TTTAAAATTTTTCTAAAATACCGTTTCCAAATTTTCATGCATGAAGGAGAGATCAGTATGGTAGTCGATGCTTTGTTGGGGGTATTGTCCAATATCGGCAGCTGGGTCGGGGTGATTTTCATTTTGGTGTTGATTCTTTCGTCTGCTGTGAAGATCGTTCCCGAGTACAGACGCCTCGTGATTTTCCGCTTGGGGCGCCTGGCCGGAAGCCGCGGACCGGGAATCGTCTTCGTCATCCCCGTGGTCGACCGGGTCGTTTTTGTGGACCTGCGCATTTTGACGATGGACGTTCCCGTCCAGGAGGTCATCACCAGGGACAACGTGCCTATCAAAGTCAACGCCGTGGTGTATTTTCGCGTCATGGACCCGTCGCACTCCGTCGTCGAAGTCGAAAATTACGTCATGGCGACAAGCCAGTTGGCCCAAACCACTTTACGGTCCGTCGTGGGCTCCGTCGAACTGGACGAAGTTCTGTCTTCGCGAGAGAAAATCAACCATGAACTCCAGATGATCATCGACGAGCGCACCGACCCGTGGGGCATCAAAGTCAGCGCCGTTGAGGTGAAAGAGCTGGAGCTTCCCGAGGGCATGAAACGCGCTATGGCCCGTCAAGCCGAGGCCGAACGCGAACGCCGGGCCAAGATCATCGCCGCCGAGGGCGAGCTCCAGGCCGCTACGAAGTTGTCGGAAGCGGCGCGGCAGATGGAGGTCTCCCCCGTCACGCTGCAGCTGCGTTACCTCCAGACGATCCGGGAGATCTCGGGCGAACGGAACTCCACCACCTTCTTCCCCATTCCCCTCGACCTGGTGAAACCCTTTATCGACAGAGTTTTCGAGCCCGGCAAACAACGGGATAAAGAGTAGCTTTCAGCGTCGCCGTCGGTGTCGTCGTCGAAAATAGAGATCCGATGAGGGGGGCGGGACGATGAATTTGGCGGTGGGTATGGCCATGGACGTGCTGGGACTTTTTTTGATTTTTTTCGCGCGCATCATCGATGTCAGCTGCAGCATCGTGCGTATTTTGTTTGTCGTCAAAGGGCAGCGCTTGCTGGCGTCCTGCATCGGTTTTTTTGAAGTCATGGTCTATATGCTCGTTCTCGGGTACGTTTTAGGAGGCGGCAAATCCCTCTCTTTTGCGGAATTGATCTTTTATTGCGGAGGGTTCGCCTCGGGCAACTATTTTGGCGCTTGGATGGAAGAGCGTCTTCTGAATTCCTTCACCTTGGTGGAGGTTATTTTGGACGACGACGAGAACGCGCGCGCGTCCATCGACGAAATTCGCGGCAAGGGGCTGGGCGCGACGGTCATCGAGGGAATGGGACGCGACGGACCGAAGCTTGTGGTGGAGATCTTTTGCCATCGGCACGACGTCATAACCATACAAGAACTGTTTAAAGATCATGGATTTGTCACGATATCCGACATCAAACGCTGCACCGGAGGTTGGTTTCCCAAGAGGCTTTGAAGGACTCCTTGGCGGAACCGAAAGGAAGGGTTTTCATGTCTGAACACACTCTCTACTCCGATGAATATCTGATGGAGGCCGATCAAGAAAGAAACAGGCTCCTTCGGTACTCCATTGAGTTGGAGAGAGAACTGATGAAGATGAAGCGCGCCGAAAAGGTCTTGCACGAAATGGAGCAGCGCTACTTGACCTTGATGGAGAGCGCCGTCTTTCTGTACATGATTCTCACCCCCGGCGGAATGTTTCACCTCATGAACCTCAGGGCGGAAGAATTTTTCGGTTTTCAGCTGAAATTCGGAATGAACGTGATGCTGCAGTCCCTTTCTGCCTCCGGAGATGCGGGCGAAGTGGAATCCGTCCTCAAAGACGCGCTAGCGAAGCCGTCTCACGCGATTTTGCCCTTTGCCCGAGCCGACGGCGCTTGGGGTTGGCTGGATATGGAGTTTTTCTCGTCCACCTACCAGGGCGAGCCGTCCATTCAGGTCATCGCCTTGGATATTACAACCCTGATGAAGGAAAACGCGAAAAAAATTTCCGCCTCCCTTCCGGGGTCCGAGGAGAGCCCTTCTTTTGCCCTGCAAATTTTGAACAGCTGCCCGGGATTGCTCTGTTTTGCCGTGGACAAAAAAGGTACCCTGCTCTACTCCACCCGGGGATACCGGGAGATCGCCAAACGTTTTTTGGGACATGAATGCACCGCGGGTTTTCCCTACCCCGTCAGCCTCGAAACCTCTTTCGATATGGACCTGCAGGAGCTGATTCAAGACGCCTTTCTGGGCAACACGACGGCAACTCCCCTCGTCGAGAAATGGGCCGGGAGAATCAACCGCTGGAACGTGACGGCCGCGCCCTTGACTTCATCTCCAGGCGAGATCGTGGGAGCCATCGTGCATTTGACGCTGATGACGCAGCACGTCGACCGAGAGACGCCGCTGCTGCTGGCGAATCACGAAAAACTCGACCCGAAGGAAATTTTGCGCGACGTGGCGGACCGGTTCGACGCGTCTCAGGTCGAGCTTCTGAACGCCATTCCCAGCATGTTTTGTATCGTGGACGACAAAGGCCTTTGCATCGAGGCCAACGAGTGTTTCTTGCGGACCCTGCAGCTGGGCCGGGACGACGTGGTCGGGCGCGCCTTCGCGAGCTTGGCCCTGGAGGGGGACTCCCTGAACGAGCGCTTCTCGGAAAGACTGCTTCATCTGCTTCAAGGGAAGTCCTTCGACGACATGGAGTGCAAGGTGTGCTCCAAAGACGGCGAGGTCCTTTCCCTGGGGCTCAAGGGAACCCGGCTGCGATGGGGCATCAATGCCATGACGCTCCTGGGTTGCGTGGACAACACGAAGCTCCGTCGTACCGAAGAGCAGCTCAAACGAGTGTCCACGACGGACGTCTTCACGGGCGTGCTGAATCGCCAAGGCATGGAGCGCGTCCTGGCCACGGAAATCGACCGCGCCTCCCGATACCGCGGTTCTCTATCGTTGGTCATGCTGGATATCGACGGTTTCCGAAACCTGAACGAACAGCTCGGTTACGCCGCCACCGACCGGATACTCAGAGACGTGG
>JAISWV010000371.1 GCA_031270755.1 Synergistaceae bacterium | reverse complement strand
GATACGTTCGTGCATATCTCCTTCCCGCGGCACATGAGCGTCGAAACCCTCACCCGCCGCCGGATGATTTTCGAACAGGCCTGCAACGACCTCGGCGTCAAATGGGTATTCGAAACCGCTCCCGACCCATTGAGCGACGTGGGCATTGTGGGCGCGCAGCAGTATCTGCTGGAGAACGTTCCCAAGTGGGTGCAGCAGTACGGCAAGGATACCTCTTTTTACTGTACCAACGACGCCCATACCGAACCCCTCATCCGCCAGGTCGTGGAATACGGCGGGTCTTTCGTGGAGGCCAGTCTGCCCTCGCCGCTCCTGGGCTTCCCGGGCGCTCTCGGAATCGACCTCAAAGAGGAAAGAGGCAACTTCCCCGCCATTATGAAAAAAATCGAGGATGTGCTTGCCTCTAAAAACGCCGGCGGGCGCCTCGGCACCTGGTCCTTTTCTTTCCCGTTCTGCGCCACCACCGGCTTGATACAGCACGCCATCAACATCGTCGAGGGCGAGTCCAAAGCGACGGACATGCAGGACCTTCTCAAGGCCTTCGGCAAATACACTCCCGGCGCGAAGTGGGGAGGCTCTTATTACGTCGACGGCACCACCGGAGTGAAACTCGACAACTACATTCTGCTCCTCCAGGACACCTACATTTTCGGCAAAGGCTACATCGGCTCCGCCGAAATAGATGTGCCGGAAAAATACCTCAAGATCTCTTCCGGTTTGAAATAAGCGGCATATTCTGAGATGTCCCAGGCAGGGAAAACGGAAAAAATTTCTCGCTTGGCTTGCCTGGGACATGCTTTATAAATTTGCCACTATGGAGGCGTCAAACGTGATTTTAAGCCTGCGCGGCATCGGCAAACAGTTTTACGGCAACCGGGTGTTGTCCGACGTTTCTTTTGACGTGGCCCCGGGCCAAATCGTGGGGCTTGTGGGGGAGAACGGCGCGGGCAAAACCACGCTCATGAAAATTCTCTTTTCCATGCCGGAAATACACGAGACCGGCGGCTATGAAGGCGGCATCTTTTGGAACGGCAAAGAAGTTCGATTCAAGAGTCCTTTTGACGCGCTGGATGCCGGGATAGGCATGGTTCACCAGGAGTTTTCGCTTATCCCGGGGTTCACGGCGGCGGAGAACATTCTTCTGAACCGCGAGCCGCTGTACAAATCCGCGTTGACCGATATTTTCAGCCCACGCATCAGCAGGCTGGACCGCAAAACTATGACGGAGCTGGCCAAGGCGGCCATCGACAAACTCGGGGTAGCTCTGGACCCCGCTATGCTCGTCAAGGAAATGCCGGTGGGGCACAAGCAGTTCACGGAAATTGCCCGCGAGCTCTGCCGGGCCAACGTCAAGCTCATCGTTCTCGACGAGCCCACCGCCGTGCTGACGGAGAGCGAGGCCGAGGTGCTGCTCTCGTCTCTGCGCCTGCTGGCCGCCGAGGGAATCGCTCTCATTTTCATCTCGCACCGGCTCCGGGAGGTGGTGGAACTTTGCGACCGAATCGTGGTGTTGCGGGACGGTAAAAAAATCGAAGAGGTTCCCGCCAAGGGGTGTTCTGCCAAAACCATCGCCTCGCTTATGGTGGGGCGCTCGGTGGAGACGCAGCGGGCTGAGAGCGCCGGAATTCACGAAGGCGAAAAAGACGATGATAAAGAAGAACCGGTGCTGTCGGTAGAGCGGCTGTGGGTCGATATGCCGGGCGAGACCGTGCGGGACGTCACTTTTTCCGTGAAAAAAGGCGAGATTTTCGGCATCGGCGGGCTTGCGGGACAGGGGAAGCTCGGTATCCCCAACGGCATCATGGGGCTGTCGCCGGCAGGGGGCGTCGTCAAACTGCACGGAAAACCCCTTCGAATGGGTTCGCCCAACGCGGCCCTCGAGCGTGGCGTGGCCTTTGTCTCCGAGGACCGGCGCGGGGTGGGGTTGTTGCTGGACGAGGGCATCGACTGGAACATTACGTTCTCGGCCATGCAAATCCGAGATAAATTTTTGAAGCCGTTGCTGGGTGGGCTCTTTCAGTGGCGTTCGGACCGGGAAATGTGCAGCGTGGCCAACGAGTACATCAGCCTGCTGGACATCAAGTGCACCGGCCCTCGTCAGCGTGTGGGGAACTTGTCCGGAGGCAACCAGCAAAAAGTCTGCCTCGCCAAAGCCTTCGCCCTGCAGCCGGATATCCTTTTCGTTTCCGAGCCCACGCGGGGCATCGACATAGGCGCCAAGGCCATTGTTTTGGAGACCCTCAAAAGGTACAACAGTGAATACGGCACCACCATCATCATGGTTTCCAGCGAATTGGAAGAGCTGCGCTCCATCTGTCAGCGCATCGCCGTTATCTACGAAGGGCGTATCGAGGGAATTCTGCCCCATACAGCGCTGCTGGAGGAATTCGGCGTTCTCATGGCGGGCGCCAAAGACGCCCCCAAGACGCCAAATGAAGAAAGGCCCGCGGAATCGGACAGGAGAAGTGAGCACTAATGGAGCAGATCAAACGTTTTGTCGCCGATTTCGGCTTGCCGAGGATCATTATCGCCGTGTATCTGCTGGGGCTTTTTCTGATGGCCCCGATGGTGGGCGTGAGTTTGCCGGGCGCGCTTTCGGACACGTCGATCCGGATCGGCATGAACGGGATTATGGTTCTGGCCCTTGTTCCCATGATTCAGTCCGGATGCGGGCTGAATTTCGGGCTGTCTCTGGGTGTCATCGCCGGCCTGCTGGGCGCTACCTGCAGCATCCAAACGGGCTATGTGGGCGCTCGGGGATTCCTGTGCGCCATTCTCGTGTCGCAGGTGTTCGGCGCGATCTTCGGCTATGGTTACGGAACCTTGCTGAACCGCGTGAAGGGAGGGGAAATGATGATATCCACCTATGTGGGTTTTTCCTCCGTCATGGTCATGTCCATCGCATGGCTGGTCCTGCCTTTTACAAGCCCGGTGATGATATGGGGTTATGGCGGAGAGGGCCTGCGGACGACTATCTCCGTCGAAAACTTTTGGCGGCATATCCTCGACGATTTCCTGGCCGTCCAGATCTCCGACTTCAAGTTCCCGACCGGAGCCATTCTCTTTTTCCTGTTCGTCTCCCTTGCGATCTGGGCTTTTTTCCACCTGAAAATCGGGACCGCCATGACGGCGGTGGGATCGAACCCCAGCTATGCCAGAGCGTCGGGGGTCGACGTCAACCGGATGCGCGTCATCAGCGTGGTCCTTTCCACCATGTTGGGCGCCATGGGAATCGTCGTGTACCAGCAGAGCTTCGGTTTTATCCAGTTGTATGACGGCCCCCTCTATATGGCCTTCCCCGCTGTGGCGGCCATTCTGATCGGCGGAGCGGGGGTCAACAAGGCCTCGTTGACCAACGTATTCATCGGCGTGGCGTTGTATCAGGGAATTCTGACCATGACGCCGCTCATATTCAACGCGGTGCTGAAGCTGGACATGTCCGACGTTATCCGTATCATCGTTTCCAACGGCATGATTCTGTATGCCCTGACCCGCAAGACCAAGGTGCTGAAATGAAATCAAGCATGAAATCCAGGTTGCGTCTTTTTCTGATCGAAAACGCTGTCGTCATTCTCTTTATCGTGTTGATCGCTATCGCCATTCCAGCCTCGCGGCTGCCGGGGAGTTTTCTGCTGCAGGAGATCTTGACCCGCCTGGGACGCAGTTCCTTCTTGGTAATAGCCCTGCTTTTGCCGATCATGGCGGGCATGGGGCTGAATTTTGGCATGGTGCTGGGCGCCATGGCCGGCCAGATCGGCCTTATCTTCGTTATGGACTGGGGAATCGTCGGTATTCCGGGCCTTCTGCTGGCAATGCTCCTCTCGCTGCCTATTTCGATTCTTCTGGGCTGGCTGTGCGGTTCGATCATGAACATGGCCAAGGGACGGGAAATGGTGACGGGCTTCATCCTGGGCTTTTTCATGAATGGCGTCTACATGTTGTTCGCGCTGTACGCCATGGGCAGCATCATTCCCGTCACGAACCCGGAACTGCTGCTTTCGCGCGGATACGGGATCCGCAACGTCGTGGACCTCGAAAGCGTGCGGCAGGCCTTGGAGAGGTTCATCCCCCTCAAGGTGTGGGGAGTGAACATTCCCGTTCTCAACTACCTTTTCATCGCGGCGGTCAGCGCCTTCATCGTCTGGTTCAGAAAAACCAAGCTGGGGCAGGACATGCGGGCCGTGGGGCAGGATCGCGCGGTGGCGGGCGCTACGGGCATCGCGGTGGAGCGCACCCGCATCATAGCCATCATCATTTCGACGGTGCTTGCGGGCTTCGGGCAGATCATCTTTCTGCAGAACCTGGGCACCATCAACACCACCAACTCTCATGAGCAAACGGGCATGTTCTCCATCGCCTCCCTGCTCATCGGCGGTGCGTCCGTGACCAAAGCGTCGATTCCCAACGCGCTTGTGGGCGTGATTCTCTTTCACCTCTTGTTTCTCGTCGCCCCCATGGCCGGCAAGAACCTCATCGGCTCGGGTATGCTGGGGGAATACTTCCGGCAGTTCGTCAGCTACGGGGTTATCGCGCTGTCGCTGGTGCTGTATGAATGGAAGCGGGCCGCCCAGGAGGACGACGCGAGGGCCTTGCTGCGAGGCGGGGCCGGGTCGGACGACGGAAAGGGTGGTACCTTATGACCCGGCGCAGCTTGATTCAAAGGGCCTGTGTCGTCCTGGGGCTGATCGCACTTGGGGCGTGCCTCTTTTATATCGGCAAGGGGCACACGCTGCTCATCGATACCAACGCGGTGACCATCGACGATGCGGAGCTGCGTTCGTGGGCGTCGGCCACAGTCAGCGTCGACGGGAAAAAATTGAATTCCTCCATGGGCCGCGCCGAGCGCGTCATGGTCGATGTCAGCGGCCCTAAACACACCATCGTCATCGTGAACGACGCCGATACCGACAAAAAAGTGGAAAAGACCTTTAGAATCCCCACGTTCATGGACATGGCTGTCGTTTCCGTTCCCGCCATTCTCGGCGGCGCGCCGGCGGAGCACTGGGTCACTCCCTTCACGCCGCCGCCCGCGGCAGACACGCCCGTGGAAAAGATGCAATACAGCCGGTAATAAGCAATAAGTAATATTGTCTCC
>JAISWV010000343.1 GCA_031270755.1 Synergistaceae bacterium | reverse complement strand
CTCCGAAATAAACGGCTGGTTTGGCTCGATAACGAGTCAATGGCATCAAACGTTCGCCCTTGCCTCCCGCAAGAACGATCCCGAGAACCCTACCGTATTTTCCTCCGTACATGGCTTCTACCTTCTCTCTCGTCTGCTTTGAAAAGGCTGACTTTAAAATCCAGGACGAGCTCCGCCCCTTAAGCTCTGTCCCATTTATATATTACGCCGGTTCTTCACGGTTTCCCCTTGAGAACGTTTCGATACAACTCCTTGTAAAGCCGTGCCGATTTATTCCAAGAGAAGTCCTCTTCCATTCCCCTCATGCGTATTTTATTCCAGGCTTTGGCGTTGGAAAACCGCTCGATGGCGCGGCGTAAGGACCAAAGCATCCCTTGAATGTCGTAGGTCAAAAAGGTGAATCCGTTGCCGCCTCCCTCCGAGTCCACGTCGGTCACGGTATCGTACAGCCCGCCCACCTCGCGGACCACGGGAACGGTCCCGTAACGCATGGCGATCATCTGCGAGAGTCCGCAGGGCTCGAAAAGGGAGGGCATCAGGTAAATGTCGCCACTCGCGTAAAGAAGATGGGCAAGGGGCTCGTTATATCCGGGGAAAAAGCAGAGAGAATCTTTATTCGCGGCGCTCATGTCCCTCAGAGCGTCCTCTATCCAGCGGTGCCCGCTGCCCAGGAAAATGAACTTGGCCCCCAGGGTTTCGATCTGCTTCAAAGCCGGCAGAATGATGTCGAACCCCTTCTGTTCCACAAGGCGGGAGACGCAGACCACGAGAGGCCCGCTGTAGCTGGGGTCGAAGTGGGTGTTCTTCAAAAGCTCCCTGCGGCACACGGCTTTGCCGCCCATAGAGGAAGCCGAGTAGCATTCAGGCAGAAGCGGATCCCTGGACGGGTTCCAATAATCCACGTCAAGCCCGTTCAAAATGCCGCTCAGCTTGTGACGTTGAGCGTAGAGCACGCCGGAAAGTTTCTGAGTGGACTCGTAGGTCTGGATCTCCCACGCGTAACGCGGCGAAACGGTGGTGACCGCGGCCGAGCTGACGATTGCCCCTTTCAGAAGATTGACCTGCCCGTAAAATTCCAGTCCCCACATATTGAAGCAAGCTGGGTCCATGCCCGATTCTTCGAAAAACGGGCCCGGAGAAAACATTCCTTGGTGCGCCACGTTGTGCAGCGTCAAAACGCTTTTCCGGTTCGCGTCGTGAAGCTGACGATGCCATGCCAAGGCACAGGGCAAGTAGGCGCTGGTCCAATCGTGACAGTGAAAAATATCGGGCGACCAGTCCACGACTTTTTTCAGGTCCAGGACCTGCATGCAGAAAACAGCGAAAGGACGTACCGTCCAAGGGTTGAGCTCCCACGGATACATCTCTCCCGCGTAGTAGTCCGACTCCAAAAGGTACACCGGAACCCCTTCCACGTCGATGCGGTGCACCACGGCGTCCGCCGCCTGCCATGCGTAAGAGGCGCTGACCCGTTGAGCGAACGTGGTGACTTTGTAGCCCGCGTCCCGGATCTTTTGCATGACGCCCGGCCACATAGGCGTGACCACGCGAACGTCGATGTTACACTTGAGCAAGGCTTTCGGCAGCGAGCCCATCACATCGCCCAGCCCTCCCACTTTGGAAAAAGGAGATAATTCCGTGCCCACAAAGAGAACCCTCAGGCTCGTGGCTCCCGAACCTCGCCGCTTCGAACTCGAATTTTTAGGCTTCGAACGAGAACCCGAAGGTCTCTTCTGCTGCGTCATGGCCGCGCCTACATGCCTCTGAAGTCGATGGAATAGGCTTTCGAGGCGTATTCCCGAACCACCCTATGGGTGTTGAAGAACGACGCGTTGAGGGCGATGGTGTGCTGCATCATGCTCACCCATTTCTCGTGCTCGTTGTAGTACGTGGGGACGATCTTCGTTTGAAGCTTCTCGTAGAGATCGATGGCGTCCAGCGAGTCGTCGTAGTGGTGATCGTAATCGGACAGGCTGGGCTCCGGGCCGATGGACCATCCCGTAACGTCCTCGATCCAACCCTCGATCCACCAACCGTCCAGGACGGAAAAATTCATGATCCCGTTCATGGTGCACTTCATGCCGCTGGTGCCGCTGGCCTCCCTGGGGCGTACCGGGGTGTTCAGCCACAGGTCCACGCCCTGGGTCAGCAAAGAGGCGATCTCCATGTTGTAGTTGTCGATGAAAACGACGGAAATGGTGTCCTCCAGTTCTCTCGCCGTTTTTTTGATCCTCTGGAGGACGGCTTTGCCGCCGTTGTCGTTGGGGTGGGCCTTGCCCGCGAAGATGAACTGGGCCTTGCGGCCGCCCGCCACCTCCACAAAGCGCTTGAGGTTCGAGAACAGCAGGTCCGCCCGCTTGTACGTCGCGGCGCGGCGCGCAAAACCCAATGTCAGGATCTCCGGGTCGAGCTGCTTGCCCGTGCTCTCCAGCACCCGGGCGAAAAGACGCAGCTTGGCGGCTTGATGGGCCGACCACAGCTCCCGCTTGGGGATGGTCAAGGCCTGGACGAGGCGCCCGGGGTCCTGGTCCCAGCCGGGGATATGTTTGTTGTAAAGTTTGAGCATACCGGAGCTCACCCAGGTGGCCGGATGTACCCCGTTGGTCACCCAGTCCACGGTCTCCATTTTGAACATGGCGTTGCTGACCTCGGCGTGTTTTTTGGCGACGCCGTTGACGTAACGGCTGTAGCGCAGCCCCAGGTCGGTCATGGACACCCCCGGCATGTCGGGCATCATGCGCTTGATGGTGGAGAGAGCCTCGTCGGGGAAAGCGTGGTCGATGAGGCTGAATTCGAAATAATCGTGTCCCGCGGGCACAGGGGTGTGAGTGGTGAACACCACCTGCTCCCGGATTTTGTCGGGGTCGTAATACCCCTGTTCCCGCATCAGCTCCAGGGTGAGGAATCCCGCATGACCTTCGTTCAGGTGGAAGGTTTCGATGTTCATGTAGCCCAGGTCCCGCAGCATCCGCAACCCGCCGACCCCCAGGATGAACTCTTGACAAAGGCGGTAGTTGTTGTCGCCTCCGTAGAGGTACCAGCAGAGCTTGCGGTCGTCGGCGTGATTGGGCTCGAAATCGGTGTCGAGAAAATAGACGGGCAGCGGGTAGCCCGTGGACCCGATGATCTCGTAAACCCAAACGCCCACTTGAATCTCGCGTCCCTGAAGCGTCAACGATATCCGGTTGGGAAGCAAGGTCAGCTCGTGGGCGGGAGTCCACTGAACGGGTTTTTCTTTCTGCCAGCCGTCGACGTTGAACTCCTGCACGAAATACCCCTTGCGGTAAAGCAACGTGACGCCCGCCATAGGAACGCCCAAGTCGGCCGCGCTCTTCAAGATGTCGCCCGCCAGGACCCCAAGCCCCCCAGAGTACGTGGGGATGGATTCTTTCAGCCCCACTTCCATCGAAAAATAGGCAACGGGCCTGAACGCAGGGTCATTTTCCATCAAGCTCCTCAAAGAATTGCCCAGGTCGCTCCTATGAAGTCTTTGTATCATTCCCACAAGCTCCTTTCCCGGCTCCCCTCATCAGGGGATTGCGAGGCAAAACCTCTCATGAAATACAGTCGAAATAGTGCCGACTGAGACATGTTGAAATTGAACGTGTTGAAATTATCTCATAAAAATTTTCATGACGATACGCTTCTTGTCGCGATCCCCCGATTCATCGGTCCGGCGAGGTGCGGGGGCAGCGGCCGTAAAGCTGCGTTATGGCCCGGATGTGAGCCGCCAGGTCTTTCGTTGCCTGCCCCGGCGTCATGCGCCATTCCCAGTTACCTCTGGATGTGGAAGGCGTGTTCATCCGGGCTTCCGCACCCAGCTCCAGGTAGTCCTGCATGGGAACGACGGCCGTTTCGGCCACGGAGGACATGGCCATGCGGATCATGTCGCCGCAGATGGTGTCCCGTGTGATCTCCTTGCCCAGGTAGAGGATCAGGTTGGAGATCTCCTTGGAGGTCCCCTCTTTCTCGAACCACCCGATGGAGGTGTTGTTGTCGTGGGTCCCCGTATAAACCACGTTGCCGGGCGTGTGGTTGTGGGGGGCGTAGGGGTTGTTCGCGGGGTCTCCGAAGGCGAAGTGCAGGACCAGCATTCCGGCGAGGCCCATGCCCCTGCGGGCGGTCTCGATTTCGGGCGTGAGTATCCCCAGGTTTTCCGCCCAAAAAGGCCTGTTGGGAAATTCCCAGCACAGGCGCTCGAAAAAGCGCTCGTGGGGCACGCCGCGCCAGCATCCTTTCTCGGCGGTCAACGAGTCCGCCGGCAAAGACCAGTAACCGATCAGCCCTCGAAAGTGGTCGATTCTGATTTTGTCGAAAAGGGTCAGGAGGTGGTGCAGACGGCTCATCCACCACTGGAACCCGTCGGACTCCATGACGTCCCAGCGGTAAAGGGGGTTTCCCCAGAGCTGTCCCGTCTCGCTGTAGTAGTCGGGGGGGACCCCCGAGATGGAGACGGGTTCCAGGTGATCGTCCAACTCGAAAAGATGGGGATTCGCCCACACGTCGGCGCTGTCCCGCGTGATGTATATGGGCATGTCGCCCACCAGCTCGATGCCGAATTCGTCGAGACACTCCCGCAGCGCCGCCATCTGCGAGTGAAAGACGAACTGGACGAAACGATGGTACTCGACCTCGTCCCGATGAGTCTCCCAGGTTTCGTGCAGCGCTTTATGGTGGCGGTACTTTAGCTCTTCCGGCCAGTCGTACCAGCATTTCCCGCCTTGGAGGTCTTTGATCGCGGCAAAAAAGCTGTAAGACTCCAGCCAGTACTGGTTGGCGGAAAAAAAATGTTCGTACTCGGTCCGTTGCCCCGCTTTCTTGAAGTTCGCCCATGCCTGGCGCAAAAAAGTTTCTTTGAAAGTGCGCGTCAGATTGTAATCCACGCGTCCATGTGGGAGGGTCGGAGCGTTGCCAAGGTCGTCTTTGTGAAGAAGTCCCGCGGCGGTCATGGCCTCGGGGCTGATGAACAAAGGATTGCCCGCGAAAGCCGAGGGCGGACTGTAGGGAGAATTGCCGTTTTCGCCGTCGACCACCGTCAGAGGCAGGACCTGCCACACTGTCTGTCCAGCTTCTTTCAGGAACTCGGCAAACCGGGTCGCTTCCGGCCCCAGGTCTCCTATCCCGTATTTCGAGGGCAAAGAAGTCAAAGACAGAAGTATTCCGCTTTTACGCACCATCGACACTCATCT
>JAISWV010000281.1 GCA_031270755.1 Synergistaceae bacterium | reverse complement strand
TTTCGCCGCTTCTTCCAGGGAAAGCTCCAGCTTCACCTCTCTGTCGCGCCGTACGACCCGCGCTCCCGGGCCCTGGCCCTGGGCCGAAAAAACGTCTCCGAACCCGCCGCCGAAGATCGTTTTGAAAAAGTCGCTGAAACTGGCCCATTCTCCGCCGAACTCCACGCTTGGCCCCGCGCCGCCCCAGCCGGGTGGAGGCGTAAAATCCTGTCCCTGCTGCCAATGAGGGCCCAGCGTATCGTATTTAACCCTTTTGTCCGGGTCCTTCAACACTTCGTAGGCCTCGTTGATTTCTTTGTATCGGGCGTCGGAGCCCTTGTCTTTCGAGACGTCCGGGTGGTGTTTTTTCGCGAGCCTGCGATAGGCCTTCCGGATCTCGTCCTGGGAGGCCGTGCGCTCCACACCCAGGATCTCGTAATAATCTTTGTACTGTACGGCCATGCTTATCAGCCCCTAAAAAAATGGTCTCCCCTCGTGATCTTGTGATCCCCCGTCAGTCGAAGAGCTTTTTGAACTTGTCGAAAATACCCTCTTCTCCCGCGCCGACGGGTACTTTCATCTCTTTGGCCAGTTCGAGGACCAGCTCTTTTTGCTTGTCCGTCAGCTTCGACGGGACGTCAATAAACACGTGGATGTAAAGATCTCCTCGGCCCCGCGGTCCGCGCAGGCGAGGCATCCCTTTGCCCTTGACTTTGAGAACGCGCCCGTGGGCCGTGCCCGCAGGAACGTCGATCTTTTCCTTGCCGTCGATCAAAGTTTGAATTTCTACGGACGTACCCAGCACCGCCTGGGGGTAGGTCAGAACTAGGCGGCTGTGGAGATCGCCGCCGTCACGCTCGAAATCGTTGTGCTTCTCCACCTCCAGCACCAAAAAAAGGTCTCCGTGAGGCCCGCCGTTCAATCCTCCCTCGCCCTCGCCGGTGATGCGAAGGCGCGTTCCCGTTTCCACTCCCGCCGGGATCTTGACCTCGACTTTGTGGTTTTGACGGACTTGCCCGCGTCCGCTGCACGTCTCACACCGTTCCTGGATGACCTTGCCCTTGCCCTGGCACCTGGGACAGGTGGTGACGGATACGAACTGTCCGAAGGGAGTGCGCTGAACGCTCTCCACCTGACCTCGTCCGCCGCAGGTCGTACAGGTTTGAGGCGACGTTCCCGGTTTGGCCCCCGTACCGTGACAGTCGGGGCAATTATCCCAGCGTGGAATGTCCAAATTGCGCGTAGCTCCGCTGGCGGCCTCCAGCAGCGTGACGCCGATGCCCATCTCCAGGTCGGAGCCCCGCCTGGGGGCATTGGGGTCGGCTCGGCGACCTCCCATTCCCATTCCGCCTCCAAAAACCTGCTCGAACAGGTCGCCGAAAAGGTCCCCGAAGCCGCCGCCAAAACCGCCCTCGAAGGGGTTTCCGCCGCCCTCGGCTGTCCCGAACTGGTCGTATCGGGAGCGTTTTTCGGGATCGCTCAAAACGGAGTAAGCCGCGTTGATCTTTTTGAACTTCTCCTCGGCCTCCGGGTTGTTACGGTTCGTGTCCGGGTGGTACTGGCGGACGAGCTGGCGGTATGCCTTTTTGATCTCCGCCTGTGAAGCGTCGCGCGCGACGCCCAATATCTGATACAGATCTTCCACTAAAAAACACCCCGCAGCGTTTGCGACATTAAAAAGACGGAGGGGAGATAAATCAGATAATCCACCCCTCCGTCCCCTCGATTATATACCTATTTCGCGGTCACCGCTCATTCACTTCACGAGCTCACGGCGAGTTTTCGGTTGCCGGCTGCGCCGGCCTGAAAAACACCGATCGAACCTCAGGAGAAACGAAGCTCCCCAAAAGAGGCGGAGCCGCCGGGTCGATCAGCGTTTCCCAAAACTAGACTCCCTGATCCGTAAACTCCGCGTCCACGGTGTCGTCTGAGGAAGAGGACGAAGACGATGAAGACGACGATGCTGGTCCGGCGCCTGGCTGCCCCTCATCGCCTGCCTGCTGGTACAGGCGCGTGGAGAACTCCTGGAGCGTTTTTTCCATCTCGGTCTTCGCGCTTTTCATGCGGGCGATATCGCCGGAATCCAGGGCATGTTTCAGCTCGTCGATGCGGGCGTTCACCTTGCCCTTTTCGTCCGCGGTCATCTTGTCGCCCAGGTCGGACATCAGCTTCTCGGCGGCGAAGACCGCGCTGTCCGCCTCGTTGCGGGCCTCCGCGGCCTCGCGTTTCTTGTTGTCCTCGTCCGCGTGGGAGTCCGCGTCGTTCTTCATACGCTCGATGTCCTCCTTGGAGAGGTTCGAGGAATGAATCGTGATTTTCTGGTTTTTACCCGTGCCCTTGTCCTTGGCGGAGACGTTCAGGATGCCGTTCACGTCGATGTTGAAGGTCACCTCGACCTGAGGAATGCCCCTGGGCGCGGGAGGGATGCCGTCCAAAACGAACTGGCCCAGCTTCACGTTGTCGTTGGCCATAGCCCGTTCTCCCTGCAGCACCAAAATCTCGACCTGGGTCTGGTTGTTGGCCGCGGTGGTGAAAACCTGGCTTTTGGAGACGGGAATGGCCGTGTTGCGCTCGATGATCTTGGTGAAAACGCCTCCCAAGGTCTCGAGCCCCAAGGACAGAGGCGTGACGTCCACCAAAACGATGTCCTTGTGGTCCCCTTTCAGGATCGCCCCCTGTATGGCCGCCCCAGCAGCGACGCACTCGTCCGGGTTGATGCCCTTGGTGGGGTCCTTGCCCAGAAGCTCCACGATCTTTTTCTGGACCATGGGCATACGGGTGGACCCTCCCACCAGGAGGATCTTGTCGATCTCCCCAATTTTCAGGCCGGAGTCCTCGATGGCGCGCTTGGAAGGGGTGATGGTGCGGCCGATGAGGTCCGACGTCATCTCCTCGAATTTCGCGCGGGAAAGCTTCATTTCCAAGTGCTTGGGGCCGCTCTGGTTGGCGGTGATGAAGGGGAGGGATATGGTGGTCTCCATCATGGAGGAAAGCTCCACCTTCGCCTTTTCCGCCGCCTCCCGCAAGCGCTGCATGGCCATGCGATCGTTTTTCAGGTCCACGCCCTCGGTCTTTTTGAACTCCGCCGTCATCCAGTCGACGATGCGGTTGTCCCAGTCGTCTCCGCCCAAGCGGTTGTCTCCATTCGTCGCCAGCACCTCGAAGACGCCCTCTCCCACGTCCAGAATCGAAACGTCGAAAGTTCCTCCGCCCAGGTCGAACACCAGGATCTTATGCTCCTCCTGCTTGTTTTCGCCGTAGGCCAGACAGGCGGCCGTGGGTTCGTTGATGATGCGCAGAACCTCCAGCCCCGCGATGGTTCCCGCGTCTTTGGTGGCCTGGCGCTGGGCGTCCGTGAAATAAGCGGGGACGGTGATGACCGCCTGCTTCACCGGTTCTCCCAGGTAGTCCTCCGCGTCGCGTTTCAATTTTTGCAAAATCATCGCGGAGATCTCCTGGGGCGTGTATTTTTTGTCGTCGATGGTGACGCGGTGGTCCGTTCCCATTTCGCGTTTGATGGAGATGACCGTCCTGTCCGCGTTGACGATGGCCTGGCGCTTGGCCAGCTGTCCGACCAGGCGTTCTCCTTCTTTGGTGAAGGCCACCACCGACGGAGTGGTTCTCATTCCTTCCGCGTTGGCGATGATGGTCGTCTGATCGCCCTCCTGGACGGCGATGCAACTGTTTGTCGTTCCCAAATCGATTCCTACCACTTTAGGCATCATTTATTCCTCCTGGAATTTGATTTTCATATTTTTTATATATTTACCGTGTAAAACGAACTTCTGTGCAAAATTATTGAACGACGTTGCGCCGAACGGTGTTACACCGAACGGTATTGCGCCGACGCTGTTCTCGAACCTTCACTCTCTGAGCTTTCCGACCCGCACTTGGGCGGGGCGCAGAACCCGGTCGGGAGTTCGATATCCGCGCAAAAGCTCGCAGAAGACCATCCCGTTCCGGTCGGGTTCTTCGACGAACTCCGTTTCGACAGCCTCGTGCTGCAGGGGGTCGAAAGCACATCCCTGAGTGGGGATCACCGTCACGCCGGAGTTCTCCAGGACCGACAAAAACTGCCGCTGCACCATACGAACCCCCACCAGGACGTCCTTTGCCGTTCCATCCTCCGGAACGCCCAGGGCCCTGTCCAAGTTGTCCAGC
>JAISWV010000271.1 GCA_031270755.1 Synergistaceae bacterium | reverse complement strand
GTTGCGCTCGGCCTTTTCGCCCTGCCCAACATCGCGCTGCATTTATTGCGTACAAGACGGAGGGAGCCTCGATGAGCACGGGCACAAAAATCCTGACGGAGCGGATAGGAAAACGTTTCGGAAAATTCGAAGCACTGAAGTCCATCTCCGAGGAATGCCGGGCGGGAACCTTCACGGCCATATTGGGGCCCTCCGGGTGCGGAAAGACCACGCTTTTGCGGCTCATGGCGGGTTTGGGATCTCCTTCCTCCGGGCGGATTTTTTTCGACGGGGAGCTGGTGTCCTCTCCCCAGAAGAGCCTTCCGCCGGAAAAACGCAACATCGGCATGGTGTTCCAGTCTTTCGCCCTTTGGCCCCACATGACGGTCCTCGAACACGTTCTCTTCGCCCTGAAGCATCACACGGGAAGAGAGAAAGAGACGGGAGGGAAAAAGGGCAGAGGAAAGGAAGCCGCAAGAATTCTCGAGGTCGTGGGACTCCAGGATTTTCATAAACGCTATCCTGCCGAGCTCTCGGGAGGCCAGCGTCAGCGGGTGGCTTTGGCGCGGGCAATCGCTGGCAATCCTGGGGTGTTGTTGATGGACGAGCCTCTCTCCAGCCTCGACGCCGACCTCCGGGTCGAAATGAGGCACGAAATCCTCCGTGTTCACAGGGATCATGGCAGCACTGTCGTATACGTCACCCACGATCAAGACGAAGCCATGTCCATGGCGGACAAGCTCATCGTCATGAACGAGGGCAGCGTCCAGCAGGCGGGACCTCCGGAGGAAATCTACACGCGGCCTTCGTCTATCTTCGTCGCTCGTTTTGTCTCCAAAGCCAACTTGGTTCGAGGCGAGTGGAGCGGAGACTGTTTTCGCCCGGAAGAGGCCCAAGGCAGCGTGAAGTGGGATGGAGCCGAGGTCGCGCCGTTCTGGCGAGAGAACGGCATGTACCCCGTCCGGCCGGAGCAGCTCTCCCTGGTCCCGGCCGCCAACCCGGAGAGCCCGAGAGGAATCCCGGCGACGGTGGAATCCGTCCAGTACTTGGGCAGGGAGACGCACTACTCCCTCGCGGGGCGAAACGGCACCTGGAGAGCCTATCTCCCGGCCGGAGCCAAATTTTCTCGTGGAGAGCGCGTGTGGCTGGATCTGATGCCAAAAGTCCACGATAGATTATGCTAATCTTTTAGGCAGCAACGTGTAACGTGTAATTTCCCCTCTTTTTTGCCGACTTTGCAGGCTCCGTCTCCGTGTAAATACTCCCGTTTCTTACACTGATTTCAGCGATTTCAGCTATTTTATCTCATAGATTTCAGCGGACGAAGGAATTGCCGGCAAGCACGAAAGCGCCGGCGACCTCGGCGCCCCTCTTCTGAGCGGCTTTGGCCAGGCGGGAGAGAGTCGAGCCCGTCGTGCAGACGTCGTCCACGAGACCGATGCGCAGACCGGAGACATCCTCGAATTCGAAGACCTCGCTGGAGAGGGAAAGGCGCTCTGCCGCGCCCATGCCCGCCCGCGTCGGCACATCCACCGTCCAGCACGCGGCGCTCCGAACTTCGATATCCCACACCTCGCCCAAGCCTTTGGCGATAAGCTCGGCCTGATTGTATCGGCGGGCACTCTTCAGGTGCAGGGGAACGGGGACGAGGAGGTCCAGGGCGGGACGCGGAAAAACGGACGCGAGGGCCTTTCCCATGAGAGGCCCCAGTGCCTTGTATTTCCCTTTCTTGAGCGTCAAAACCAGCTCCCGCATATCCCCCGCGTAAACGGCTCCCGTATGGATTCTGGCCGTATCGCTCTTGTGGATTTTACAGGGAATGACCTCGCCGCACAGAAGGCATCTCGGAAGCGGCGGCCTGAGCAGAGAACGCAGGCAAGGCTCGCAGAGGAGTTCACCCACCGCCCCGCACACGGGACAGGAAACGGGCCACAACATATGCGCCCCGAGTTTGGTCAGTTCAAGCAACGTGTCCATCGACAGCATAATTTGTTATAGAGATTTCCAGTTTTTGAAACCCTTGCCCAAAACCTCCGTTGCGTCGCAGATGGAGACGAAGGCTTTCGGGTCCTTTTCTTGAAGAAAGGCCTTGAGCTGCACCACGTGCCGCGTTTCCAGGAGAGAGATCAGGACGGGGCGCGACTGCCCCGTGTAGACTCCTTTGCCTTCGATGCGCGTGACGCCTTTGCCCCTGGACGTGATGAAGAGGCTCACCTCGTCGGGGATGTTGGTGATGATGAAAGCCTGCTTGCGCCGGTCGAAATTGCGCATGACGTTGTCCAGTGTGATGCCGAAAACATAGAGCCCCACCATGCCGTAAACCACGGAATTCAGCCCGACAACCCCCAAAGACAGCGCAAGAATGAAGAGATTCACGATGATGGAGAACTGGCCCACCTCGATGCCGTAGCGGCGGCGCAGGACCATGGCCACGATGTCCGTCCCCCCTCCCGAGCCCCCCGCGTTGAAAATCATTCCCCCCGCGACCCCCTTCAATACCCCCGAGACGACGGCGGCCATGACCCGATCTTCGTTCAACGACAGGGGGACCGCGAGAAAGATAGGCACGAAAACGGAAAAAACGACGATAGAACAGACCGTCAACCCCAGAAAACGGGGCTGCAGGTTCTTTCTTCCCCACACGAGAAGAAGCAAGTTGCCGATGGCGACGACCCAGCTCGGCGAAATGCCGAAAGCGTAGTTCGACAAGACCGCCAAGCCCGAAACCCCCATGTCGGGAAAGCGGCAGGGCAGAATGAAATTGACCACGGCAAAGGCGGTGACGACGTTGCCGAAAACGATAATCAACAGAGTTTTCCATTCGTCGCGAAGTCCTCGGAACAACGCCCTCGAATTTTTCTTTACAGCGAGTTTTACATTGAAATTCAATCTGAAATTCGATCTGAAATTCAAAACGGAACACCTTT
The DNA here is from genome assembly GCA_031270755.1 of Synergistaceae bacterium. GTDB lineage: Bacteria > Synergistota > Synergistia > Synergistales > Aminobacteriaceae > JAISLU01. Next base: position 3,621 of record JAISWV010000271.1, on the reverse strand, counting down.
CTTTCATTATCTTTCATTAATTTACATTGTACGCCGGCTGTTATAATTAACAGGTTGTAGAAGTTGTAGAAGTTGTAGAACATGAGAATGATACCAAAAATTCAGGAGGAACGAGTATGTCCGACAATATCGCAGCCGGTTACGATGCCGGAAGCATACAGGTTCTGGAGGGGCTCGAGGCCGTACGTAAGCGCCCGGGGATGTACATCGGCGACACCAGCAGCAGGGGGCTGCATCATCTGGTCTATGAGGTGGTGGACAACGCCGTGGACGAGGCGATCGGCGGATACTGCAACCAGATCGACGTCACGATTCACGCGGACGAAAGCATCTCCGTCCAGGACGACGGACGGGGCATTCCCACGGACCCCCATCCCTACAACGGACGCCCGACCTGCGAGGTGGTCCTCACTGTCCTGCACGCCGGGGGCAAGTTCGGCGGCGGGGCGTACAAAGTATCGGGCGGACTCCACGGTGTGGGCGTCTCCGTGGTCAACGCGCTGTCGGAGTGGCTGGAGGTCACCATAGCCCGGGACGGAGCGGAGCGCTCCCAAAAGTACCAGCGGGGAACGCCGGTAACGGAGCTGTCCTCTCCAATTCCCGCGGAGTGGCGCGGAACACGCATCCATTACATGCCCGACGCCGAGATCTTCGAAGAGGTGAAGCACTCGCTGGATATCCTGAAAAGCAGGCTTCGCGAGCTGGCTTTCCTGAATCCCGGGCTTCGCATCCATATCGAAGACGAGCGCACGGGCGAGAAAAAAGACTACTGCTTTGAAGGGGGCATCAAGGCCTTCGTGGAGTACCTGGACCGGGGCAAGAGCGCCCTTTTCCCCACGCCCATCGTGTTGTCCGGAGAAAGGGACGGAGTGGCCGTGGACGTGGGATTCCAATACAACGACAGCTACCTGGAGCGTATCTTTTCCTTCGCCAACCTGATCCATACCGTAGAAGGAGGGACCCACGTCTCGGGCCTCCGAACGGCCATGACCCGCGCCATCAACGAAGTCGCGCGCAACGGCAAGATCTTGAAGGACAAAGACGAAAACCTCTCGGGGGACGATCTGAAAGAGGGACTGACCTGTGTCGTCTCCGTCAAATTGAGCGACCCGCAGTTCGAGGGGCAGACCAAAACCAAGCTAGGCAACAGCGAGGTCAAGGGTATCGTGGACTCCTTCGTCTACGAGGGGCTTTTGGCCTGGTTTGAAGAGAACCCGGAGGCTATAAGGCCCATCGTCGAAAAGGCCATCTTGGCCCGCCAGGCCCGGGATGCGGCCAAACGCGCCCGGGACATCGCCCGTAAAGGCGTTTTATCGGGAATGAGCCTTCCGGGGAAGCTCGCCGACTGCTCATCGCGGACACCCGAGAGCACCGAGCTCTACATCGTCGAGGGCGACAGCGCCGGAGGCAGCGCCAAACAAGGACGCGACCGTTCCTTTCAGGCGATATTGGCGCTTCGGGGCAAGATCTTGAACGTGGAAAAGGCCCGCCTGGACAAGATGCTGGGGAACAACGAGATACGGACCATCATTCAGGCCCTGGGATGCGGGATCGGCAACGAATTCAACTCTCAAAAGCTGCGCTACCACAAAATCATCATCATGACCGACGCCGACGTGGACGGAGCCCACATCAGCACGCTACTGCTGACCTTTTTCTACCGCCACATGCCGGACTTGATCCGAAGCGGCTACCTCTACCTGGCGCAGCCGCCGCTCTACAGGGTGCAGAAGGGCAAGCAGGTCAACTATTGTTACACGGAAAAGGAGCTGAGAGGGTTCGTCGACGGCGCGGGAGAGGCGAAGGTGGGGGTGCAGCGTTACAAGGGCCTGGGGGAGATGAACCCCGGGCAGCTTTGGGAGACCACCATGGACCCGGAAAACCGCGTCTTGAAGCGAGTGGATATCGACGACGACGTCCTGGCCGACGAGTATTTCGACATCCTCATGGGGGACAAGGTCGAGCCTCGCCGGGACTTCATCACCTCCAACGCCCACGAGGTCAAAAACTTGGACGTATAGCAGACGGCAATAAACGTTCAAGCTCAGGGGGACGGAGCCCGTTCGCCCAAAAGCGGGCTCACTGGCCCCCCGAGACCCCCTATGACCGAGTGCTTGCCTTGACTGAGCATGGTGCACAGGGTTTGAAGGGTTACAATTCTCCCACAAGGAGCTTCACCTCCTTTTGGAGGTTATTATGAGGTGCTGATTTTGATAAATTTGTCGATATTCGACCACGATATGACCATTGTGGACTCCAGTTATGCGATTCTGAACGCAATCAACAGGGTGGCGGAAGAAGTTGGCAACCCGCCCGTCACACACGAGACCGTCATGAAGTTCGCCGCAGTGCCCATGCGAGATTTTATCGAAGGAATTTGGGGAGAGTGCCGTCAAAGCTGGCTCGATCTGTACCGAGAAAAAGTCGAACCCCTCGAGTACGAGCAGATACGCCCGTTTCCCGAGGTCCCGCGGGTCCTGACGAAGTTGCGGGAGATGGGAATTTTCCTGGCCGTCGCTTCGAATCGGCGCAATCCCAGGGCGGCTATGGACAAGAGCAAAACGTCTCGGTATTTCGACATGATCGTCGGCCCTATCGACGGCCTGCCCCACAAACCGGATCCCGGCATGCTGGACTACTTGATGGAGCGCTTCGGCGTCTCCAGGTCGGAGACCATCTACGTGGGGGACTCCGACATCGACATCCAGACGGGATATGCGGCAGGTGTGCGCACTGTGGGCATAACCAGGGGCAATTTCACCCACGCGCAGCTCGAAGAACTGGGGGCGTGGCGCGTCGTCGACTCCATGGACGACCTGCTGCCCATCATCGCCGAGGATCGAGATCCTACGGACCGAGATCCTACGGATCGGAATCGCTCACACGAAAGCGCGCTTGCCGAGACGAAAGCGGGGGGTTGATTTGACGGTGCCGAACAAAAACAGACTGGCGGGCGAAAAAAGCCCTTACCTTTTGCAACATGCCGGCAACCCCGTGGATTGGTATCCGTGGGGGGAAGAGGCGTTCCAGCGCGCCCGGGAAGAGGACAAGCCGATCTTTCTTTCGATAGGGTTCGCGGCCTGCCACTGGTGTCATGTCATGGAAAAGGAGTGTTTCGATGACCTGGAGGTCGCAGAGCTTCTGAACGACACCTGCGTTTCGATCAAAGTGGACCGGGAAGAGCGTCCCGACCTGGACGCGCTCTTTATGGAGATATGCCAAATTCAGAACGGCAACGGCGGATGGCCGCTCAATCTTTTTTTGACGCCGGAAGGGGAGCCTTTTTTCGCGGCGACTTTTTTGCCGAAACGAACCATCGGGAGGATGCCCGGCTTGGCCGACGTGACTCCCCGGGTGAAGTGGCTGTGGCTGATGCAGAGGGAGGACGTTTTGCGGGGGGCAAAAAGCCTTGTGGAAACCTTGATTGCCAAGACGACCTTTGTCCCCGGCGGACAGATCGGCCTTCTTCAGGCGAAAACGGCTGCGAAGGAGCTGAAAAACATGTTCGACGGGGCCGGGGGCGGGTTCGGGCTTGCGCCCAAGTTCCCCTGCGCTCCAAGGCTGCTTTTTCTTCTGGAGTACGCCCGGAACAGCACAGACACCGAAAGTGAAGAGGCCTTT
>JAISWV010000247.1 GCA_031270755.1 Synergistaceae bacterium | reverse complement strand
TTCACTACATCAACCAGTTCTTCGGCCAGATCGGAGGCGAAGACAAGGCCGATTATGAGCCCGAGATCCGCGAAGGCGCGGTTGGCTGCGTCCAGATCTTCAATTCGCTGACGAAAAATGTTCAGGCGACGCACACTGTCATCTGCGGCGACAATTTCATGGCGTCCCGCACGGAGGAAGCGGTAACGCGCATCATTGATTTTCTGGAAGAGAAGGATTTCGATCTTTTCGCAGCCGGCCCGGCCTTCAACGCGGGGCGCTACGGCAACGCCTGCGGTCAGATCGCCCTCGAAGTCAAAAAACGGTTCAACGTCCCCGTCATCACGTCCATGAATGAAGAAAATCCCGGAGTGGATCTTTTCAGCAAAGAAATGTACATTTTCAAAGGCGGCAAGGGCGCGACGGCCATGAGAAAGGACATGGAAAAATTGGCCGCTTTCGCGGAAAAAATCGCCACTCACGAAAAATTGATGCCCGCCGACGTGGAAGGGTATTTTCCCCGCGGCATACGCCATCAGGTCTTTCTGTCGGATTTGGGGCTGGAGCCTGTGATGGCTTCGGACCGCGCCTTCAATATGCTGCTGAAAAAGCTGAAGGGCGAGCCCTATCAAACAGAACTGCCCATGCCCAAACTGGACAGAATTCCTATCGCGCCTGCCATTCCAGATCTGCGGAAGGTCCGTCTGGCCCTGGTGAGCTCCGGCGGCATCGTCCCCAGCAGCAACCCTGACCGCATCCAATCCTGTTCAGCCACAAAATGGGGCAAATACGACATCTCCAAGCTGGAGCGATTCACGGCCCCCGAGTACAAAACCATTCACGCAGGCTACGACCCTGAACAGGCGGACAAAAACCCCAACGTGGTCGTCCCCCTGGACGCCGTTCGCTATTATCAGAAAGAAGGCCGGCTGGGAGAGGTTGACGAGTTCTTCTATACCACGGTTGGTACGGGAACGACTCAGGGAGAAGCATCGAGAATGGGCAAGGAGATAGCCGCCGTCCTTCATGAGCGCAACGTCCAAGCCGTGCTTCTCACCGCGACCTGAGGGACCTGTACTCGTTGCGGGTCAACGATCGGAAAAGAAATCGAGCGCACCGGAATCACCGTCGTCGTGATGTGCAATCTCACCAATATCGCCAAAACCGTCGGCGTCAATCGCATGGTCCCCACCGTATCCGTCCCCTATCCTTTAGGCAATCCTCTGCTTCAACCCGAAGATGAATGGGCGCTCCGCCGTCATCGGGTTGGCGTGGCTCTCGACGCGCTGGAAACAAACGTCGCGGAGCAGACGATTTTCCCCGTGAAAATCTGAAGAGGAGGCGGCACGATGGAATCCGGCAAATCAGGAAAAAATTTCGTCTACTGGGTTTCTATGGGCGTCACTCTGGCAATCGTGGCTTTTGGGCTTTTATTTCCGGCGTTCTTCGGGGCCGCGGCAAAGGGTATTTTTTCGTTCCTGACTAATTGGTACAACTGGGGCTATATGCTGTGTATGAACTCCTACGTTATCTTCCCGATTTTCTTGGCCTTTACACGATTCGGTAAGCTGAAGCTGGGCGCGCCGGAATCCAAACCTGAATTTGGCAATATCCCTTGGTTCGCTATGCTTTTTGGCTGTGGCATGGGCGTGGGGCTTGTGTTTTACGGCATCGGCGAACCCCTGAGTCATTACGTGTCTCTTCCTTTCGGCGCCGCTCCCGGCAGCGAACAGGCCGCGCGCGACGCCATGCGGGTTTCGTTCTACCACTGGGGGCTGCACCCCTGGGCGGGGTATTCGGTAGTCGCCCTGAGCCTTGCGTATTTTCAGTTCCGCAAGGGTGCCCCCGGTTTGATGAGCAGCATGTTTCTGCCCTGGCTGGGTGAAAAAGGCGCCGACAGCCGCTTGGGCCGCACCATCGACATTCTGGCCGTCTTCGCCACGGCGGCGGGAATCGCCACGTCCCTGGGCCTCGGAGTGATGCAGATCGTCAGCGGTCTGGGCTACCTGTTCAAACTGCCGAACCTTTCCATGGACCTGGGCGGAAGACATCTGGACAGCGCCCTAGTTTACCAGATGCTGGCGATTGTCGTTCTGGCGGTTATCTATACCTGGACGGCGGTCAGCGGCATCGAGAAAGGCATCAAATTCATCTCCAACCTGAACCTGTTGCTGGCGTGCCTTTTGCTGTCGGCGGCATTTTCCTTCGGTCCGACCGCCGCGATACTGAAGAGGTTCGGGCTGGGCATCTTCGATTATTTCACCAACCTGATCCAGGAAAGTTTCACCATTCCAATGAAAGCAAGCCCTTATAAATCCTGGATGAGCGGATGGACGATCTATTATTGGTCCTGGTGGATCGCCTGGGCGCCCTTCGTGGGCTCTTTTATCGCCCGTATTTCCCAGGGACGCACTATCCGGGAGTTCGTGGGCGGCGTTCTGCTGGTTCCGGCTTTGGGAAGTTTCGTGTGGTTCGCCGTGTTCGGGACCTGCGGCCTCCAGCTCGAAATCAACGGTATCGCGGAGATCGGCAAAGCCGTGGCGGCGGACATCTCCATCGGCGTCTTCGAAATGTACAAATATTATCCGCTGGGGGGCCTCCTGTCGATCGTCATGATCTGCCTCATTTCCACGTTCTTCATCACGTCGGCCAACTCCGGGACCTTCGTGCTGTCCATGTATTCTACGCAAGGAGACCTGAACCCGCCGAAAGGCCGCATGACCGTATGGGGCGTTTTGCAGGCTCTGCTGGCGGCGGCGTTGCTGTACACGGGCGGATTGCAGAACCTTCAGCTCATCTCCATCGTGGCCGCCGCGCCTTTCTCCATAATCATGGTGTTGGCCTGGTGGTGTCTCTGGAAAACGCTGACGAACGACGCGGGTTCTTTGACGGAACTGGAGAAATAATCCTGAAAGGTCGTAAAGCAAATGGAAAGCGCACTGCTTTTGTTCGATTCTCAAAACCCCTGTTGGACGAGATCCATGATTGAATTGGCCGGAGAAAATCCAGCCACGCTGGATGTGCTTTTCGAACGGGGTTTTCTCGATCGAGAAGAAGGAGTGTATTGCCTGACGCGGCAGGGCATCGAATGTTTCCAAAAAAACGCGAAAGAAGCCTGCTTGCCTTTACTCCCCGGTGTTTTGGAAAAGACGGCGGAAAAACGGCGTTTTGCGAACCGATTTTTGCTTCGTCTTCTTTTGGATAAATTCCACATTCAGCGCTGGGGACTGAAAGAATATTGCGTGCCTTTCCTGTTCGAAATTCCCGATCTGAAGGAAGAAGAACTTTTTTCCGTTCAGGATAAAAACCTGATCTGGCGTTATCCGGAGCACCCCACATTCGCGGCGATGAAGCGCGATTTCCCGGTCGTCGGCCTGGCGGCCCGGAAAATCGCGCCGCCGCCTCCTGAAGGCTTGATGAAATGGATGGAAAACAACCTACCCCGGCGGCGGTTCATGGAGGCAGACCTGCTTTATAAATCCCGTTACGATTTTCAGGCCTATGCCCATTTTCTTCCTCTGCCCTGCGATCCCTGCGGGCTTTTGAA
>JAISWV010000294.1 GCA_031270755.1 Synergistaceae bacterium | reverse complement strand
AGTCCTGGCCCTTTGGCTGAAACCTCTGATCGTCGTGTCAGCGGTTAGTGTTTACACGAATTTTTTTCGCGATGAGAAAACCCGCGATGACACAAAAAAGAACCTGTGCATAAGATCCGCCAAGGGGCAATATCGTAAACATACCCTTCGTATTCATAATGCGGAACACAATAGCTACCGGTATGAGAAAGAACGATGTTTTGTAGTCCAGCATGATACGGGAAACACACATTCCGCCGAACAGGGCCGGTAAGAGGTAGTTGAGCGACCGGACCACGGGCTCTGGAAGGGACCTCAGAATTAGATCTCCCGCCACAGCTACCAGCGTCATGACTGTTAGACTTATGAATATCGACGTGGTGATGGCAAGACAACTTATGATTGTCCCTGCAGGAGTTCCAGCTTCGACCTCCGCGGCGCTCAGCGCGGATGTGGCCGCCGGTGCCCGTATCTCCTTGGAATTACCGGCAATGTAAGTCAAATACATCCCTGGGATGTGCAATATTGGAAAAAGAGTGATGGGGTCGACGATATACCATGCGAGCATGGCGGAACAAATTGCTATTGTTCCCGAAATCACGCTATTCCACGGAAGAGACGCGCCGTAGAAAATTACCAGCGCCAGGGCGGGGATGTAAATGAGAAGAGCAGACACCCAAGAGGTAATCTTCCCCCATTTGATGATATAGGGCAGATAGTCGTTCTCATATACCTGTGTTTGCTGAGAGTTCATTTTTTTCTTCCTTTCTCTTCAAATCAGAAAATTTTTTCCGTGAGGGTGGCGACGATCATTCCTGCGACCATGCAAATTGTGAGTCCCCACTCTCTGAGCCATTGTTTTTTTGCCTTGTTGTTGTAGTTTTGTATGAAAAACATGACAATTCCACCTACGATGACCGCTATGGCTTGATTTTTAAAAGGATAGAGCCTGTCCAAAGTCATGGAAGAATAGACTCCGATCAAGGCCCCCGTCCCAAGTATAGGCACAATGGCGGCGTTACCGCCTGCCATGAAGGAGTTGACCTTCTCCATTTTGTCGGAAAACACCGCGCCAAAAACGACCCAGCCAATGCAGCCCGACGTCATCACCATAGCGGCAGTGGCAAGGTAGTCGGTGGTCAGTTGGGAGGACCCCAGTTCCATCCCCATACTATCCGCGGCAATGCTTGCAGCCTGAATTTCGTAGGTAACCGAACCAATGAAGTCCACACGCAACCACGCAAGCGGTGCGCCTACGTAGAGCATAAGGGACAACATAGCCGTCAACATCACGAAACACGGCCCTACGGAAGTCACGGCGGCACTGCGAATAGCGGCATTCACCTGTTGTTTCGTCAGCCCGATTCTCAGAGCATCCGTTTTGCTCTTGCGGAAAAACAACCAGGATTGATAAAACACTATCAAGATTCCCGGGGCACAGGCAATCCACATAATTATACTGTTAGCCATAGCGTTGTACTCAGCAGCAGTCATATGTTTTTTCTCTCCTTTTTCAATGCAACATTTTAGCTAAACTAGTTTTAGGCGTAAAAACGATATTATCAAAATCTAAAGTTGTCATTCCATATTCCAAAAGCGATCATTCACGGAAATGCTTCAGGGTTTAGTCCAGATCAGAATAAACGGGAAACTCCCGGCAAAGTTCGCGGACCTCGTCCTTCACCGTCCTGTATAAGCTTTCATTTTCCACGTCTCTCGAAATGAGCTCAATCCATTCAGCAATCCGCTTCATTTCCGGTTCCCGAAACCCTCGCGCAGTCACCTCCAACGCCCCCATCGTCACTGTTGACTTCTCTGTGTCAAAAAGCACTGCATTTTACTTACGGCCAGACCTGATTCGTTCAATGCATACTCCATCACCTTCCTCGCTAATTCCCTGTTTCCCAAGCAATGTCAACATCTTAAGAGAGGTGTGCAAAAAGGTATACTTTTTTGCACAGGGGCGAAGTTTACGTTAAGTTGTCGACATTGGTTTCCCAAGTCCACCAACATCAGGTGGTTGTCCGTTCCGTCCGATACAAGATCGAACTTGTACTCCATAAGCGCTGCTGCAAGAATCTTCGCGTTCTACCCTAATTTGCTTCTGATATTCTCCGAAGCCTACGAGAGGGATATCACCGATCGCTTCCAAAATGATTTTCATCACTGGCATGTTTCTTTCGCCTTCAATTCTGAGAATAAAAATCAACTAAGATTGAATTTAATGAAATAACCGGCTCCCTTGTAGATCGGGAACCGGTTATCGCTGGTCCTTATTCGTTTTTGCCGTCCTTCCGTACATCTTTCCGTACAGAGTCTACAGAGTCTACAACAACATTCTCCGCTGACAGCAACGGCGTTCGTCCACACGTCCTTGACTCGGGGCTGCGCCTCGATTTTACTTTCTATGGCACGGGCAAACGGCAAGACACTCTTCATACTAACTTCACGAACCTCCTCCGCTTTTGAAAAGGCACTATAGAAATCATGATCCGTACTTTTGAATCAATCACACAATTATTGATAAGAATGCAACAGTTCCACGCAATACATTGTCAAGCGCCAATGATTATATCATGATATGTATACTCGCGAGCTAAAACATTCACCAAGAAATTAGGTTGCTTGCTTGCCCCTTGATTGCTTGCTCCTTGCTTGGTCCTGCCTTGCTTGCGTCGCTTGCCTCGATTGACTTTGCTTGACACTGCTTGGCGCTCGCTTGGTGCAGATTAATAAAGAGGTTTATACAGGTGCGGGCGCGGCAACCGAAAGCGAAACGACATTCGAGAGAAGCCGGTCGAGGTTTATCAACTTTTCCACTTTTTTACTTTTTTACTATCTTACCGATATCGGATAACGACGGACGCGCTCAGATAAAGACGGACGCGCAATGCCCGCCCCTACACACGGACAGGAAGACCGAGGCGACGTCCGATTCAGCGGGGCGGCTCTTCCGAGTTGCGGGCGTCACGCCAGGCTACGGCCAAGGTGCTCAGAGATCCGACAGACAAAAGAACCAGCGGAGCGAGACATTCCTGAAGCGTCAAAGGAACGGTGGGTTGAATGGCCGTTGCCTCGCCCAGAAGGGAAAACGCCGCGTGCGCTCCCGCACGGCCCAACAATTCCCCCAGAAACGCCCCCGTGGAGAGGGCGATCGTGCCCTCCAGCCAGGAGATGAAGACGAGCGTTTTAAAGGGAAGGCCCAGAACGCGCAGCAGCATACGTTCCCGGCTTCGAGCCGCCCCTGACCAGTAGAGGACTAAAAGCGTGGTCAAAAGGGCGCAGGCTTCGACGGCGTAAACGACGATGGAGAGAAAAGCCTCTCCGCGGCCTATCAGAGCGAAAAGGCGGATGGCGGTCTGAGCCGGGAAAATCAACTGCTTCCCGGAGTCGTTCTGGTACGAGACCGCCAAACGATACGCGTCCGCGTAGGAGGCCGGATGCACCAGGACCGTCGTAACCTCTTTACCTTCGCCCTCGCTTTCACTCTCACTTTCATGTTCGCCCTCATGTTCGTGCTCGTGCACCGACTGGAGGATTTCGAGGGGCACGAAGATCGCACGGTCCCAAGGACCCTGAACTGTTTCGGCGATGCCAACGACGCGATATTCCTCACTGTGCTCGTCCCCCGCGACAATCCCGTGTGACGTTCGAAAACCGTCTCCCAACCGGAGCCCCGATCTGGCCGCGGCTTGAGCTCCCAGGACCGCCTCGAACCTGCCTTCCTCGAACCATCGGCCTTGCGTGATCCTCAACCAGGGAGGATCGGAGGGGCGGACGCGAACGTCCAAAAGAGAGGAGACCGTCCCGATTATGGGGTATCCCCTGTAAGAATCGCCGAATCCGAGGGGGACGGCGGAGCCCACGCGAACGTCGTCGGAGAGCTCGGCGTAATCTTCCCACCCGATGTTGCCGATGGGGGCGTCCTGAAGAAAAACTGTGTTCAAGAGAAGCTGATACGGGCTGCCTTTTGCGCCGACGATCAGCTCGAAGGGCTCTACCGCGTGAACCAGCCCCAACTGGAGCCCCTGTGAAACCAAAAATAGCGCGACAGCCAGGCCTACGGAAAAAGCGACGACCGCCACCACCGAGAACGTCTGAAAGGCTCTGGAGCGCAGATGCCTCGACGCGATGAACAGCTTTGTGCTTGACTTCACGGCAAATTTCCCCTTTGTCCCGTTTTTTCTATGTTTTTCGTAAGCTCCACAACGCGGGGGAAGCGCTTTTTCACGGCTTCGTCGTGGGTTGCGACAAGAAGGAGAGATTTCGACTCCGCGGCAAGCTCCAGAAGCAGGTTCATGACGATCCCGGCGTTTTCCGCGTCGAGGCTGGCGGTGGGTTCGTCCGCAAGCAGAAGAGGCGGAGCGTGCAAAACCGCCCGCGCGACGGCGGCCCTTTGCTGTTCGCCGAGACTCAGCTTCGCGGGGCGGCGGTAACGAAGATCTTCGATGCCCAGTCGGCACAGAAGGGACAAGGATCGGTCGAAAGCCCGGGGAACGCCGGAGATCTCCGCGGCAATCAACAGGTTTTCCAGCAGGCTGAAGTCTGGAAGCAGGTTCATCTCCTGAAAAACGTACCCCACGGACAAGGCTCGCCAGCGTGCGGAATACGCGGCCGCCGGCAGATCCCGCCCGTCGAAACGGATGCTTCCCTGGGAGGGGCGGACGAGTGCGGCCAAAAGATGCAGCAGGGTCGTCTTGCCCGAGCCGCTGGGGCCCGTAACGGCTATCGCGTCGCCCGCCCGGGCCTCCAGAAAGTCCAGGTAAAGCGCCTGCACCGGGCCGCCGGGCTGCATGTATTCTTTGCGCAGTCCGTGGATCTCCAGAAGCGGGTTGGAAAGGCCCATCATTGTCCCGCCTCGCCAAGGCGCGTGGCGTAAATGCGGACCAGGCTCACGAATCCGGTTTCCGCGTCGACCTTCGTACCGAGCTCCAGCCTGCCCTCCACGCGGATGGGACGGTCGAAGGGCAGTGCCGTAACGGGCTTCTCCAGGTAAACGACCACGATGTCCGAGGGCCAGTTCGCGTCGGAGGAGCAAAAGGGACAGAGCGACATGGGAACGCGGGTCAGCACGAAAAAGTCCAGAGTCGGTTTCAGAGGCGGGGCCATGAAACCCTCCATGACCACGGTTTGATCCGCAAGCAGCTTCAGCTTGTCGGACAGGACGATCCCACGCGAAGACACCTTGCCGTACATCTCGCCGAACCTCAAATTTTTGGCTGCTTCTGCCGCGGCTCCCATTTGGCCCGGACATGCGAAACACACAAAACACACGCCGGCAAACAATACCCCAACTATAAGGGCCGTCTTCGCTTTCCTCCGCATACTCCGGCACCCCCATCTGAACTGCTAGAACTCGACAGGGTTCACAATAACGAAAGAGTGTAGCGAAAACTTTACGACAAGGTTACAAGAACGTAAACGGAGGCGCTCGTATCGAGACCGGTCGTTCGAGGTCGGTCGAGGTCCGATTGAGACCCGCAGGTGACGGACGAGATTTTACACAAAAAGAGCCGCGGACTCTAGTATAATATGGAGATATATTTTTCAACACCTGTCGGGTGTATTTTCGGACTTGAATAACCAATAACGAACGTGCGGTATTGGGTGTGTTTGATTGTTATCGAGTTCAGGGGGCGATGTTTTTGGACGGTGGTTTTGCAACTTTACTCCAGCAGATCGTCAACGGTCTTTCGTTGGGGTCGGTGTACGCGTTGATTGCGGTGGGTTATTCGTTGGTCTACTCCATCCTTTCGTTTTCGAATTTCGCTCATGGCGGGTTCCTGGTGGTCGGCGGCTATATTTGCTACGGACTGTTGTCCGGCGGCCCGGTGGCCGTCTTCGGGCGTCATCTCGTCACCGTACCGGCTTTCGGTATCTGGATCGCCGCCCTCAGCGCCTTGGCCGGCGCGGGAATCGTCGCCGCACTGACCGAACGGCTGGCTTACAAACCCATACGCGAACGTACCTCCATGACTCTTTACCTCCTGATCGCCTCCATGGGCGTCAGCATCGTCATCGAAAACGTCTT
>JAISWV010000142.1 GCA_031270755.1 Synergistaceae bacterium | reverse complement strand
TTTCATCGCTGACGCCTGCTTGTTTTGTCGTGTCAGTTGCACGTGAGTTGAAAGAAACATGCCAGTTTTCGGACGACTGGAACGGAAGGAGGTAAAAATCGGAAGGCCATGAAAACGCGCGTCAACAAAACCACGCAGCCGATACGGAGTCAGTCGGATCGTGACGCCATATCCGGCTATTTCTGGCGTAACAATTATCGCGATTACGCCCTGTTTATATTCGGTATCTACACGGGCCGCCGCATTGTAGACCTCGTAAAACTGGACGTGCGGGATGTTGCTTATATTAACAAGAGGCTCCGGTTTACGATCTCTGAACGTCTAAAAATACTGGAAAAAAAGACCGGCAAATTCATTGACCTGCTCCTGCATCCTTCGGCGCGGCGCGCTCTCTCGAAGTACCTACGCCCTCGTCTGAAGGCATCGCCATCAATGGGGGCATTGCTGAACGAGCCGCTGTTTCGGTCGCGAAGCCCCCGCAGGACCGACGGGCAGTACCGCATAACTCAACAACATGCGTGGCGTATTCTGAACAGCGCAGCCCGCGCCTGCGGGCTGAACTACAAGATTGGGACGCATTCTCTGCGGAAGACATTCGGTTATATGCTTTACCAGAACAATACCAACATCGAGCTTATCCAGCAGCTATTGAATCACAGCAGCCCCGCTATCACGCTGGCGTACATCGGCATCACACAAGACGATATGGACGAGGCCATCTTGGGGTTGGGGTAGCCTTTGGAGGGCTTCTCCGTTTGACGGCGAATGTAGTTTGCACTGTTTTTGTAATACCTTGCGGGAACAAAGTTTCTGCGCTTGCGGGAATGTTAACCTTTGTAGTTTTTTAACATTCATTAAATCTCTCGATCTAAACAGGAAAAGACCCATAAACCCTTGCTAAATGGGTCCTCCCGTGGCGGGCGGGGTCTGCGGTCAGCCCGCTGAGCCCGACTTTTTTCTAGCGACAGCATTTTGCATATTGCCGAAAAACTCCTTGAGAAAAAAACCTATAAACCTTTGATATAACTCTTGGTCAAACTACAATTTTGATAAAATGATCCCAAATCGGGGATTGTTCGGCAAAGCACCCCCTCTGAAGGAGGTAGTTTTATGGCAAGGCCCAAAAAGGATATCAGAGATTTTCGCTCAGAGGTTATTTCCGCCCCGGAAGCCGCCATGTTTTTGGGGGTGCCTGAACGTTCCTTCCGGCAAATGGTCGAGGACGGCATTCTTCCGAAAAATGCCAGAGGCGAATATATTCTTGGCGATATTTCTGAAGCATATTGGAATTTCCGCTTAGGCAGCGAAGGATTGGAAGCTGAACAGACACGCTTGACGAAAGTTAAGGCTGACCTTGCCGAATTGGAGCTTGCGGAACAACGTGAAGAGGTTCTCCGAGCCTCCGCCGTGATGAAGGTTTGGGCGGATAATGTGATGAACGCAAAGACGCGCCTGCTGGCGATCCCGACGAAACACTCCCCGGACCTCGTAGGAAAGAGCATACAGGAAATTCATGCCAAGCTGAAGAATGCTATAAATGAGGCATTAGAGGAGATTGCTGAGTATGACGGACGACAAATCGCGCGTGCGTCAGCTTCTTTACGCGAATAAGAATATCTGGCTCCCTCCGCCCAATCTAACAATCTCCCAATGGGCGGACCGGGAACGCAGGCTTTCGCCGGAAGCCAGCGCGGAGCCAGGCCGTTGGGATACGAGCCGGGCCGAGTACCAGCGCGAGATTATGAACGCAATAAGTGATCCCTTTCTCGACCGTGTCGTCGTGATGACAAGCAGCCAGGTCGGGAAAACGGAAATGTTGCTGAACGCGGTCGGGTACTATATTGAACAAGAACCATCGCCCCTGCTGGTAGTGGAGCCGACGCTTGAAATGGGCGAGGCTTTCAGCAAAGACCGCCTTGCGACAATGCTCCGCGACACACCGGCACTGCATGGTAAGGTCAAAGACCCTCGGACGAGAGACAGCGGAAATACCCTGTTGCACAAGACATTTCCGGGCGGGCACATCACGATATCGGGCGCGAACTCCGCGGCGTCGCTGGCCTCGCGCCCGATCCGCGTACTTCTCTGCGACGAGGTAGATCGATATCCAGCGTCAGCCGGAACGGAAGGCGACCCGGTAGGGCTTGCCATTCAAAGGACACAAACCTTCTGGAATCGTCGGATCGTACTCGTTTCAACTCCGGCGATTAAAGGTGTATCCAGAATAGAAAAGGCGTATGAACTCAGCACAAAAGAAATATGGAGCGTCCCTTGCCCGGATTGCGGGGAATTCCAGCCCTATGATTGGGATCGGATCATCTATAAAGACGTGCCGGAACCGCTGATGAAATGCCGATACTGCGAGGCTGCCCACACAGAAGTCGAGTGGAAGGCTGGCCAAGAGCGCGGTATATGGGTTGCCGGGCGAGAAAGTGAGACACGAACGCGAGGATTCCATCTCAACGCTTTTGCCAGCCCTTGGGCAGATTGGAAAACACTCGTCGAACAGTACAAAGAAGCCTATCAAGGCGGGGAAGAGACATTAAAGGTCTGGTGGAATACGAAGCTCGGACTACCGTGGGAGAACCAAGACGGGGCCATTGAGGCGGACATACTGGAGTCGCACCGCGAGGAATACGCCGCCGCTGTCCCCGATGGTGTCCTTGTCCTGACTTGTGGAGTGGACACGCAAGATAATCGGCTGGAGGCGGAAGTTGTCGGTTGGGGAGTCGGAAAAGAGAGCTGGGGCATTGAATATCGGGTCTTCTATGGAGACCCTGGACAAAAAGAAGTATGGTCTGCATTGGATGACTTTCTTTCACACTTTTGGGCCTATGCCGACGGTGAAGAAATCGGTATATCATGCGCCTGTATAGACTCTGCCGGGCACTATACTGACGAGGTTTATCGCTTCTGTAAGCCGCGCTCGCGGCGCAACATCTTTGCTATCGTAGGGCGCGGCGACAGCGGCAGGCCCTCCGTCGGCAAACCGTCCCGGAATAACCGGCGGCATGTCCCGCTTTTTACTTTGGGCGTCAGCACGATCAAGGGGTCCCTGTACTCGCGGCTCCGCGTCGAGCGGACAGGGCCGGGATACTGTCATTTCCCAGTGGAACTAAAAACTAATCACCGTGGTTACGACTCGCCGTATTTCAAAGGGCTCGTTTCTGAGCGTATGGTCGTGAAGAAGGTTCGCGGCAAGGAACGGATCGAATGGGAGCCTCGATCATCGGGCATACGGAATGAACCGCTGGATGTTCGGGTCTACGCGACAGGGGCACTTGAGATTTTGAACCCGGATTTGGAGCGCAGGAGGGAAAGACGTACCGTGAAACAGCGTAAAAACAAGAAAATTTATGCTAAAAACACGCCGAAAGAGCCGCGTGAACAGCAAATAACGAAAGAAAATGCGGAACAATCGGCTGTACAAGAGCCGAAAAAACAGCCCGCGAAGCGCCCTGCGGCGCCAAAACGGGGGTTCCGCGTTGTGGGGCGCGGAGTTTCGCTCTAAAAAGGAGTGATTTTATGGCTAAAAATGAGAGGCTGGAGATAAAAAAAGCCCGATTAAAACTGTATTTGAAGGCCGAAATCGCCATACTTTCCGGGCAATCCTACGAAATCGAGGGGCTGAAGCTGACACGGGCGAATCTCAAAGAAGTGCAGAGCATGATCTCACGGCTCGAAGCCGACGTGTCCAGGATGAGCGGGAAACAGCGGCCAAGGACAAGGTTTATCGTCCCAAGGGACGAGTTTTAACGGCGCGCTCTTGACGAGTGCGCCGCCTTATTTTTGAGGTGGTGATGTAGATTGTGAGTTTCTTCTCGAAAATCACGGAAGCCTTGGCACCTGAATGGGCGATGAAACGCGAACACGCGAGAGCGAAGCTGGCCATTATCAGGGAAGTGACCAATTCCGGGTATTCGCACCACGGAGCCAGCAAAACGAAGACCTCTATGCTGTTGTGGCGGTCGGACAGCAAATCCCCAAGCGAGGATATAACTGAAAATCTGGAGATTATGCGCGAGCGGTCGCGTGACCTCTACGCAGGCGGCGCTCCTATGGGGCGTGGAGCCATTGAGCGCGTCGTGCTGAATTCCATCGGGCCGGGGTTGTCCCTGAATTGCCGCATCGCGGGGGAGTCTCTGGGTCTGAACGACGAGCAGGCCGCCGAATGGGAGCGGCACGTCGAACAGGAATTCGGCCTCTGGGCGGAATCAAAGGACTGCGACATCACGCGGCAGATGAATTTTTACGAACTACAGAACCTTTGTTTCCGCTCCGTACTGGTCAATGGCGACGCCATCGCGCTTATGCCTGTCAAACCTTTTCCGGGCGTACCTTATGATTTGCGCGTAGCGCTCGTCGAGGGTGACCGGCTATGTATTCCGTCGCCGAGGCCGCAAGGCAAGATCATCGATGGCGGCGTGGAGCTTGACGAAAATGGGGCTCCCGTCGCGTACTGGATTGCTAACCGTCACCCGCTGGCCGAGCAGTCAGGGCAACCGCGCCTCACCTATCAATCTATTCCCGCATTCGGCAAAAACACAGGCCGCCGGAACGTCCTGCATGTCGTTCCCGTCGAGCGGATAGGGCAGCACAGGGGGGTCCCGTTTCTCGCGCCGGTCATCGATACCCTGAAGCAACTGGGACGCTACACCGAGGCGGAATTGATGGCTGCGGTCATCGGCGGGATGTACTCGATATTTTTTGAGCATGACATACAGGAAGGAGAGTACGGGGAAGAAGAATACGCGACGGAGGATGGCAAGGATGTGGAGGGACTGCCAGAAGGACAGGCACTCAAAGAATTGATGTATGGAGGGGTGATGGACCTTCCGAATGGAGTCAAGGCCAAATCTTTAAGCCCCGCACGACCGAATCAGGCGTTCGACGCATTCGTAATGTCGTTGACGCGCCAGATCGGGGCGGCATTGGGTGTACCTGCTGAACTGCTCTTCCTGCATTTTACGGCGTCGTACTCGGCAAGCCGGGCGGCGCTGCTCGAAGCGTGGAAGCTGTTTTTTTATTGGCGTAATTGGTGGGCCGTAAATTTTTGCCAGCCCATCTATTTTGAGTGGCTGTGCGAAGCAGTTTTGAAGGGGCGCGTGGACGCTCCGGGGTTTTTCGACGATCCGATGCGGGCCTACGCCTACTCCTGGGCGGAGTGGTTC
>JAISWV010000133.1 GCA_031270755.1 Synergistaceae bacterium | reverse complement strand
GGGAACTCTGCGAATCTCTCGGTCGGACTACGTGGTGGAGGGCTCGATGAAGCGCCTGATCAATTTGAACGACAAAGCGGAGAAATAGGGGCGGCGATGACCACCGAAAAAGGTTCGTTTATAACCATCGAGGGTATCGACGGCTGCGGGAAAAGCACCCAGGCCGCAGAGCTCTGTACGTGGCTGGAGAGCGCTTTGGGAAGCGGAAAGGTCCTGCGCACCTTCGAACCCGGCGGTTGGAGCGGAGGGGCGCTGCTGCGACAGCTGCTGCTGGACGGAATGGCCTTGACGTCCCGGACGGAGCTGCTCCTTTTCCTGGCGGACCGCAGCGGACACCTGGACTCGGAAGTCCTTCCCGCTCTGAATCGGGGGCAATGGGTCGTCTGCGAGCGCTATACGGACTCCACCCTGGCGTACCAGTCCTGGGGCCGGGGCATCGCCGCCGAGGAAATCGAGGGCCTCTTGGCCTGGTGCCGCTTTCCGGTCCCCGACATGACGATTTTTCTGGACGTGGACGAGGAAACGGCTCGCTCGCGCCTGAGCGCACGGAGGAAACTGGACCGCATGGAGTCCGAGGGCGAGGCGGGGTTCGCGGCGCGGGTGGTTCTGGGGTACAGGGAGCTGGCGAGGCGGCATCCCGGCCGGATCGTCGTCGTGGACGCGGCGGCGGACGTCCGGCGAGTGGCCGAACAGGTCCGCGGACACGTGGAAAGGCATCGGCTGGAAAGGTATCGGGGAGAGCGGTGAGGGTCAAGCGAAGCTCCGAGAGCAAAGTGGAAGGAAGGGGCGATGAATCCGCCCGGCACGGTTCTTCCCCGCAGGCTCTCGCCGCGCGGCCGTCTTTCGCCGCTTCCATGGGGAACGCCATGGAGGAAATCGAAGTGCGGGAGCTTCTGGAACGCCTGGGCTCCGTGACGGCCCAGCTTTCGGTTTTTCCGGCCGAACGGCTGCTCCTCGAGTATAGAGTGATTTTAAAAGAGCTTCTGGCGCGGGCCATGAAGGGATTCAGCCTGCGGCGGGACTTGAAGTGGCGGCGCACCGACCGCGGCACGTACGTCATGATTGAAAAGGCGGAGTCCGCCTTGAGCGAGCTGGAGGACGTTTTTCGTCAGGAAGGCGGCCGAACGCGGGCCCTCCAGTTGATGGAGGAAATAAAAGGGTGTCTGATCTCGCTTTTGTTCTGAACCGCTCCGATCTTCCTTTTGGGGAACTCCCCGGGTGGCGCGACGTGCTCGCGACCTTTGCCGGCGGCTCCGTTCCCCATTGCTGGGCTGTCGCCGCGCCGGTCCAATGGCATGGAGCTCTTCGGGACTCGATGTCGGGCCTGTACCTGTGCGACACAGGGCGGGGCGGAGACGGCTGCGGGGGCTGCCAAGGCTGGAGGCGCGACGGACAGGGCGTTCTCGTTCACCCCGACTTGATGGTGGTGGGGGAGATCGACAAGGCGGGGAATATCGATGCGTGCCGCGCCTTGATCAAGGAGCTTTTCTTGAAACCCGTGGCCGCGAAACGCCGTCTGGGCGTGGTGCTGGCGGCGGACAAATTGTTGGTGCACGCGGCGAACAGCCTGCTGAAGATGGCGGAAGAACCGCCTCTTCACGCGTGCCTTTTGTTTTTGCTGGAGGGCGACGATTTTCTGCCCACCCTTCGAAGCCGTTCGCGCTTTACGACTTTGGGGGCTCCCTCGTCTTTCGCGCCCCGCCCCGCGCCCTGGGGGGAGATGGAATGGCTGCAATGGCTGAGCGGCCTGAAGGACGACGAGGATATCCCCTCTCTTTTGTCCTCGTGGACGTCCCATTTTTTACAGACGGGAGACCTGGAATCCGCCGTCCGGGCGGAGAAGCTTCGATTGCTGGTTCTGCAAAAAAAACTTTCGCAAACGATGGTCTGCGATCTTTTAATTTTGACACTCAAGGAGGAACTTCCTTTTGAGCATATATTTGGCGGTCTTCGGTAAGCCGCGTTATCTCGGGCTGGCGGATATCGGCGAGCCCGTGCCGAAAACAGGATGTTGGATCGTCGTCAAGACGGTCAGGGGCTTGGAAATGGGCTTGCTGGGCGGGGCACTGTCCCAAGAACAGGAAGCGAAGTACCGGAACACCTGCTTCGACGAGCCCAGCGACGAACACACCAGAGGTCCCGAGCCCATGCTGCAGGAAGTGGAGTTCGTGGACCCCGCGAACGAGGCTCAAATCAAGGAACATTATCAGCGGCGTTCGGAAGAAGAAAGGGTGCTGGTCCGCTCCCGGCAGATTTTGAACGATCATCAGCTTCAGATGAAGTTGGTGGACGTGGAGTACACCATGGATCGAAAGAAGTTATTTTTCTACTTCACCTCCGAACAGCGGATCGATTTTCGGGCTTATGTCCGCGACCTGGCGAGAGAATTTCGTATCCGCATAGAGATGCGCCAAATAGGAGTGCGCGACGAGGCCAAAACCGTCCGAGGGCTCGCTCCTTGCGGACGAGATTGTTGTTGCAGCTACTGGCTTCATCGTTTCACCCCGATCAACATCCGCATGGTGAAAGAACAAAATTTGGCTTTGAACCCCACGAAAATATCGGGAATCTGCGGCAGGCTGATGTGCTGTATGGCCTACGAGCACTCCCACTACGGCGAGCTTTGGCGGTCGCTCCCCAACCCCGGCACCAAAATCAAAACCGCTCAGGGAACCTATGTCCTAGAAGGGGTGGACCTGCAGGGGGAAAGCGTGAAAGTCCGTTTCCCGGAGGGAAGGGAGGTTCCTGTCCCTATCTCCGAGTTCGCGAATTTCAAGGAGACCGTTCTCCGGGGCGAGGAGTGGAAGGAAACGCCGACGGAGAATTTTGCGCGCCGCATCCTTCCGTTCAGGCCCACGATTTCTTCCAGAACGATAAACTCCTCTAGAACCATGACTTCCTTCAAACCCATGGCCTCGGCTTTGCGTTCCGCCGCCTCGGAGGCGCAAACGGCGGAAAACCCCAGAGTCGCCGCCCAAGACTTTAAAAACAACAGAAAGTTCAAGCCGGAGAAAATATCCATCGAAGAACATATCGCGGAGCGTATCGGCAGAAAAGCCTCCGACCCGCCGGGCGCGGATGCCGAAGCAGGCAACCTATCCGCCAGGAGACGCCCGCGGCGCCGCAGGGGCGGAGGAATGCCGGAGGGCGCGCCGTCTTCGGGAGAAAGGCCGACGGCGCAAAGCGCGAAAGAACCCGGTCCAAAAGGAGCGAGTCCGACGCCCTTCCGGGGAGAACACCCACGCGTCCCGCGCCGGCCGCTGGATGAAACGCAAAGAGAAAAGCCGAGAGAAGGTCAGAAAGGGATTCAAAAGGACGTGCAAGGCAGCCATAACCGAAATCGGCCGCACTATCGCGCTCGTAACGCCGAGCGCGGCCGCGATGGGCACAGCCATGAAAGACAGGGCGGGAAAGGGGGTTCATGAATGGCCTTTTTTGCGAAATTGAAAGAAAACCTCAAAGGCGTGAAAGAGCGATGGAGCGGAGGGCTGGCGTCGCTTTTTACGGGAGAGCCCTTCGACGAGGCCTTTTGGAGCGAGCTGGAGGAGAGGTTGATCTCGGGCGACGTGGGTGTGGACCTTTCCGAGCGCATCGTCGGCGAAATGAAACGCGAGGCGAAAAAAAGAGGAATTTCCACGAAGTCCGAGCTCAAAAGCGTCTTCGTGTCCAATATCGCCGACCGCCTGGCGGCTGTGGAGGGAATGGGACAGCCCTTCCAGGCCGACGATCCCCCATTGGTCCTCTTGATGGTGGGCGTGAACGGAAGCGGGAAAACAACCTCCGCCGGAAAGCTGGCCACGCAGTTTTTGCGTCAAGGGAAGCAGGTCGTCCTAGCGGCCGCGGACACCTTCCGCGCCGCCGCCACGGAACAGCTGCAGATATGGGGAGAGCGCGCCGGCGTCAGGGTCGTTGCCCAGAAGCCGGGCAGCGATCCGGCGGCCGTGGCTTTCGACGCCTGGCAGGCGACCCGGGCCTCGTCTTCGGACGTTCTCATCGTGGACACGGCGGGACGCCTGCACGCCAAACACAACTTGATGGAGGAACTGCGGAAGATCTACAAGGTGCTGGAGCGGGAGGCCGGCGCGCGCATACGGACCGTACTGGTTCTGGACGCCGTGACGGGCCAAAACGGAGTCGCGCAAGCCGTGACGTTCAACCAAATTTTCCCCTTGTCCGCGGTGATCCTGTCGAAGTACGACAACACCGCAAAAGGCGGCGTCGTGCTGCCTATCGCCTGTGACCTGAAAATACCCATTCGCTACATCGGCCTGGGAGAGGGGATAGAGGATTTGAGCCCCTTCGACCCCGTGGAGTTCGCGTCGGCCCTTATGGACTACGACGCGGAACGCGACGCAAAGCGCGGAGGTGATTCAAAGTGATCTTCTCCCGTGCTCAGGAACTCAAAGCCCTGACCACCAGGTCGAGTCTGGCCGTTCTTCTGCGCACGCTCTACCGTATGGGGCTGGACTATTGCGTTCTGCCGCCCGCCGATGGATTCGCGGACGTTATCGTCTTCACGAAAGACCAGTTGGTGTCTTTGATCGAACGCAACAGTTCGGAGACCGCCATCTTCGACATATCGAAACGGGTCGCTCAGGGGGTCTTCAAGCCCGTCGCAATTTTCAAGTCCGACGCCTCTTCGAGCAATTTCGTCTCCAAAGGGGGTTTCGCTGACCCGGAGAGGCTTCAGGTCCTGGTGGTCGACGAAGAGGGGGCGAACGTCTCGTCTCTGAAAGAAGCGCTCATCCCCAGATCCCCGAATTTCCCGGAGTGGTGGGAGGCCCCCATCCCCTTCGCCATGTGCGGACGCGGAAAGGTGCACATCAACCGCACGGCTATGTTGATGTTCGGCCCCGACCTGAAGCGCCTCACGACGGACGACCTTCCCGACAAAAACGAGTTTTTGGTGACGCTGGAGGGCAGGCAAAGTCCCTGCACCGTCACCTTCCGCCGCCTGGAAGGAGATATCTTCATGCTGGACGACTGCACCAGCGACGCCCTGGTGGCGGCGGACATCGCCTGGTGGGCGGCGGTGGGCAAGGCGTGGGCAGCGGCCCTCGACGAGGAAAAACGCCCACATCGCCGCTGCGGCGACATGGAGGCGGAAAACCTTCGCGCGGACTCGGGCTATACGGTCTTTCCCTGCGAATGGGAGGGAGAGCTGCTGGGGTATTTTTGCGTAGCGAAAAAAACCGAAAAAAAGACAGAGAAAAAAATCGAAGAAAAAATCGAGGAAAAGGCCGAGAAAAAAGAGCCGCGTTCCCGCTCGGCCGCTTCCGCGAAAAAAAGCGCGGTCCGGCAAACCCGCGACTCGGCGGAAAACGAGACCCTCAAGGCTCTCGGACCGCAAACTATGGGGCTTCTGGTGCCTGGGGTCCGCTTTTCCTCGGAAGAAGAAACTGAAGAGTCTGAAGAGGCCGAAGAGACCGCTGACATTTCCGCCGAGGTGGCGGAGCGGCAGGATAAAAAACAGCCGAAAACAAGAAAAAGCAGAGG
>JAISWV010000122.1 GCA_031270755.1 Synergistaceae bacterium | reverse complement strand
TTCGTTTCTTCATAAAGCTTGAGTCGAATCTGATTGACCTCGCGTTCGGCATTACTTATCTGAGTCATTATTTTCCACAACCTCCATCGGATTAAAAATTTCAACGGCGTGATAACCATCTACAAGCGAACCGGCATCAATCCCGTTTCGTAACGAGTCCGAAATCGGCGGACAGGACCTCGGCCAGGGCGGGGATGGAGGACGACGCGCCCTTGCGGGACACGGCGATGGAAGACGCCAGCGACGCCAGGCGCAGTGCCTCGGGAATGGGTTTCATCGCCGCCAAGGAAGCGATGAAGTACCCCAAGAAAGTGTCGCCGGCGGCGGTGGTGTCCACCACCTCCACGTCGTAGACGCCGTGACTCAGGGCCGTACTCGCGTCTTTGTACAGAACTCCGTCGCCGCCCAGGGTGAGCACCACAGAGGCCCGGGGAAAGCGCGACCGCGTCTCGTCCAGAATTTCCTCCGGTTCCTCCCTGCCGGAGAGCCCCTTTCCCTCTATTTCGTTGAGGACGAAGCAGTCCACCAAGTCCAGAGGATAGCGGGTCACCTCGGGGCCGAAGGGAGCGGGGTTGAAAACCACGTAAAGCCCTTCGGCGGCGGCCAACTCCATCATGTACGGAATCTCGTTCACCTCGTTCTGCAGCACCAAGAAATCGCCCTTCCCGAAACCGTCGAAGGCCCTGTCGATATAGGGGCGATCCATCTCCCTGTTGGCTCCGCCGAAGAGGATGATGCAGTTTTCACCTTTCTCGTCCACCTGAATGATGGCGTGTCCCGTGTTTTTGCCGGAGGCGTCCACTCTGTCCACGTTCACCCCCGCCCGCTCCATCAGGGCCGCCATCCCCCGTCCGTCGCCGCCGGTCCTGCCCGCGTGGAAAACCGGCGCGCCGGCCCGGGCCAGGGCGATGGACTGGTTCAGCCCCTTGCCTCCCGGAAAAATATTCAGGGCCGCGGCCGAAAGGGTCTCGCCGGGCCGCACAAAATGCCGGACGTCGTAAACGTAGTCTATATTGATGGAGCCGATATTCAATACCCTGCGCATACCCATTCCCCTTTTGAATCCAATGTCAACAACTTGAGCAAAAATTCTGGGGCTCCGCCCCATCCCCCGCAGGGGACTCGTCCCCTGACCCCATTTATTGTTTTCACCCAGCTATGACAGCATCACCGAAAGCGTCGCCCTGTAGGTGTCCAAGACCACGGCGCCCACGATGATGGCGCCCGTCACGATCTGCCGCGCGAAATCGCTCATCCCCAGAAGCAGAAGACCGTTGTTCAAAACGCCGATGATGGCCGCGCCGAAAAGGGTCCCGATAAGGCTCCCTTTCCCGCCGCTCATGCTGGTGCCGCCTATCACCACAGCGGCTATGGCGGAGAGCTCGAATCCCGTGCCCAGTATGGGAGAGGCGATGTTGAGGCGCAGCATGTACAAAACAGCCGCCATGCCCACCGTGGCCCCGCAGATCACGAAAGCGGCGACTTTGTAGACTTTCGTGTTGTGGCCGGAGAGCCGGACCGCTTCTTCATTGTTCCCGATGGCGTAGATCATCCGCCCGAAGACGGTTTTTTCGAGGATGAAATGCCCAACCGCCACCAGGAGTATGGCCATCATGAAGATGACGGGTATTCCGAAATAGGAGAGGGTTCCGAAAGCGTTGAACGCCCTGGGAAAGGAGAAGATCGTCCGGGAGCCGCTGACCTGAAGTGCCGCGCCCCGCGCCATGTTCAGCATCCCCAGAGTGACCACGAAGGAGTGTATTTTCCACCGCTCGCAGACCCACCCGTTGAAAAGCCCGCAGGCCATCCCCGCCGCCATCGACGCCAGGACGGCCAGAAGGATGGCGCTGCCCACGGGGATGGACTTGTTCGTGATGACCAAGCCGGCGAGTACCGTGCACAGAGCCAGCACCGAGCCCACGGAGAGGTCTATCCCCCCCAGCAGGATGACGAAGGTCATGCCCACCGCTATCACCGTGTTGATGCTTATCTGAGTGAATATATTCGAGATGTTGTTGATGGACGCGAAGGCCGGCACGAAATAAGAAAACAGCAAGCAGAGCAGCACAAGGACCAGCCCGATCCCGGCCTCGTTGAGCATCAGATAGACGATTCGTTTGGTGTTCATTCCCTGTCGCTCCCTTCATGCGATACCCGATACGCGTATTTCAAAATCCTTTCCTGTTCGAAATCGCGCCGCAAAACTTCCCCCGACACGGCGCCGCCCGAGAAGACGACGATCCTGTGACAGATCCCGATGAGCTCGTTCAAATCCGAGGAGACGATCATGATCCCCTTGCCCTCCGCCAGAAGGCGCCAGAGGAGCAGGTATATCTCGTATTTCGCCCCCACGTCTATGCCCCGGGTGGGTTCGTCGAAGATCAGCACCTTCGCGTCCCGCAAAATCCACTTTGCCAAAACGGTCTTCTGCTGGTTCCCCCCCGACAGGTTCCGGACGAGCTGGGACATGGACGGGGTCTTGATCGCCAGCTCCCCCGCCATGCGCTGGGACGCGCCGCGCTCCGCTTTTTTGTCGATCAGCCCGAAATGGGAGAACTTGTCCAGGGCGGCCAGGGATATGTTGGCGTCCACTGGCATGTCCAAAACGAGCCCCTGGGATTTCCTGTCCTCGGTGAGAAGGCATATTCCCTCCCTCACCGCGTCCTTGGGCGAGGTTACATTCAGCCGCCTGCCTTCCAGGGACACCGAGCCGCCGAGTTTTTTGTCCGCGCCGAAGACGGCCCTTACCGTTTCGGTCCTCCGGGAGCCCACGAGGCCCGAGATCCCCAGTATTTCGCCTTTCTTCAGGTGGAACGATATCTCGTGGGAGCTGCTGGCGATGCGAAGGCCCTTCACCTCCAGCAGAGGTTCGCCGGTGGGCTTCGGATGCGGAGAATCCATGAAGGGGTATTCGGCGTCCATCTGCCGGCCCACCATCATGGAGACGATGTGGGGAATGTCGATCTCCGCGGTCTCCTTCGTGCCGACGAGCTCCCCGTTGCGCAGAACCGTTATGCGGTCGCCGATCTCGTAGATCTCCTTCAGGTGGTGCGAGATATAAATGACGGTCAACCCCTGTTTTTTCTCGGTCCTGATGATCTCGAAGAGGCGGGAGATCTCGCCGGGGGACAGAGTGGCCGTGGGCTCGTCCAAAATCAGCACCCGGCACTTGGAGGACAAGGCCTTGGCGATTTCCACCAGCTGCATTTGAGCCACGCCCAGAAGCTCCACCGGCATCCAGGGGTCCGCGTCCAGGCCCACGCGGGCCATGATTTCCGAGGCATCCCGAAAAAGCTTTTTCCTGTCGACCCGTATGCCCCGGCGGGGGAGCCTGTCGAAGAAGATATTTTCGGCCACCGACAGGTAGGAAAGAAGGTTGAATTCTTGATAGACCACGCGGATACCCCGGTTCATGGCTTCTCTGGGAGTGCGGGGGAAATAGGGCTCGCCCTCCAGGGTCATGGTGCCGCCGTCGGGAGGGTAAATGCCGCAGACGATTTTGATCAGCGTCGACTTGCCCGCTCCGTTTTCCCCCACCAGGACGTGAACCTCCCCCTTTCGGACGGACAGAACGATATTGGAGAGGGCGCGCACCCCGGGAAAAGACTTCGACACGTTTTGTATGGAGAGGATATCCGTTTCCATGTTCACACGCCTCCCTTGTCTGGCCGCGAAACGAACGCGCGTATTTTTGAAAACACTGATTGACACCAGGAAAACTCGGGGGCAGTGAGCCCGTCTTTGGGTGAACGAGCTCCGCCCCCTTGAGCTTTAAATCAGTGAATGACGTTTTAGTTGAGGTCCGCGGCGGAGACGACCTTCACCTCCGTTTTCGACCAACCGGAGATTTTCTCGCCGCCCAGGATGCGGAAGCCGACCTTGATGGCGTTGGCCGCCATCTCCGGGCCAAATTGATCCACCGTGGCCAGCATCTTGCCCTCTTTGATCAGCTCCTGGCACGCGCCGATGTTGTCGAAGCCCACCACCTGAATCTGCCCGGTCTTGCCGGCGGCCTCGATAGCGCGGACCACGCCCAAGGCCATGGAGTCGTTGGCGCACATGACGCCCTGGACATCGGGGAACCGGGTCAGGAGGTTCGTCATGACCGTGTTCGCCTCCTCG
Organism: Synergistaceae bacterium; assembly: GCA_031270755.1. Taxonomy (GTDB): domain Bacteria; phylum Synergistota; class Synergistia; order Synergistales; family Aminobacteriaceae; genus JAISLU01. Next base: position 9,734 of record JAISWV010000122.1, on the reverse strand, counting down.
GTTTCCCAGTGGGCCGTGGTGGACTCCAGGAGCTGGAAGCCGTAATCCGAGACGCTCTTCATGAACCCGGCCTTGCGCTGTTTCGCGTTGTCCGCGCCGGGGTTGCCCTCGATGATGACGACCTTCGCTCCCTTGCCCAGCTTCTCCCCCAGGAAGTTGCCCACCAGGTAGGAGCCCTCTTCGTTGTCGGGGCCCACAAAGAGGAAATCTTCAGGCAAGTCGTTGTCCTTGAGAGCCTGCTTGTCCAGGGTGACGTCGAAGTTGATCACCAGGATTCCGGCGTCCGACGCCTTCTTCACCGAGGGTACCAGGCCCACGGAGTCGGCCGGAGCCAGGATGATCATGTCCACTTTCTGGGATATGAAATTTTCCATAGCGTTGATCTGGGTATCGATATCCGTTTCCGAGTTCATGCCTACCGGGATAAGTTCGAACGTGCCATCTTCTTGGGCGAATTTGCGGGCGCCTTCCTCCATCGTCTTGAAGAACTCGTTGGCCAACGATTTCATGACCAACCCCACCACCGGCTTCTTCTCGGCCGCGAAAGCCGCTCCGCTCAAACACATCACAAACACGACCAACAGGACAACAGCAACCATCTTTCTCATTGTCAAAACCTCCCTCAAAATTGAACGCATCGGGCAAGCCCGACAGACCAAGACCTGATGAAAAGCTCCGTCACTTCACAAGCTCGAACAATTTTTAGCGACATAAACCACCTCCTCGAACTCATCGCGGCCGTAACGCGAAGATAACTCACGAAACACAAACCACTTCATAAATCGAGCTTCTTCATGCTTTTGCAGTCTTCGCGGAGGGAAGGAAAACATTTTCCGAAAACTTTTCTCGATTTTATTTTTTCTTTATGAATTTGTCAAGGCTAAAATTGACGTATGTTAAAACTGACACAATGCAGCGTGCGCTATTGACAAGGGATAAGAATACTAATAATATTTTGCAGCAGTAAATAAAATCGCATACATATAAATATTTGGGAGGGCGTTGTAAGATGAGGGCAAAAAAAGTTTGTGCAACGTGTTTGAAAGTTGTTTTCGCTGTCGTGTTAGTGTTTTGCTCCGTTTATTCCGCAGGTGCGGCGAATCTCGATCCGGGCTCTCTTAAATTTGTCTTCCTAGCACCCGATCTGGCCAATACGTGGGTTGCGGCGCTGAAAGACGGCTTCGAGGCAGGGTGCAAGGAACTGGGTATCGGAAATTACGTCTCGCTCAACGCTGCAAGCGACTTGAACAGGCAGGTCGCTGATCTGGAGAACTCCATAGGCGGCGGCTACAACGCCGTGGTTTTTTGTCCGATGGATGCCGCCGCGGAGGAGTCGCTGATAGACGAGGCCACGTCAAAGGGCATCGCGACGGTGGCGGTAGCTCAGGTCGCCAAAAATACGACAGCCGGAATAGAGCTCGATGAGAAGGCATACGGGATCCTAATAGCGACGAATCTCGTCAACTGGGTCAAGGCCAACATCAGTGAGACAGGTAAAGGCGCAAGTGTCCTGCTTTTGGCGGAGGATTCGCTGCCCACGTCGATAGCGCGCGGAGACGCGATTGAAAAAACTGTCAAGGACAACCTGCCGGAAGCAGTTTGGGCTGGAAGGCAGAACGCTCACGTCCCCGAACTAGGCCTCAAAGTTACGGAGAGCGTACTGCTCTCACACCCCGAACTCAATGTGGTCGTGTCATGCAACGATTCCGGAGCGCTTGGAGGCTACGAAGCCATGAAAAACGCCGGGCACAACGGAAAGAAGAATTACGGCGTGTTTGGCGGAGACGCCACTGAGCCGGCGCTCGCCGCCATGAAAGAGGAGGGCAGCATCTACAGGGCGACAGCGGACTTGTACCCCTACGAGAGCGGAGTCAAAGCAGTCAAAATGGCGTATGAATACCTCAAAAACGGCTTGCCCAAGGAACACGTCGTTGAACCGTTGGGTATGATGCCAGTGACACAGGAAGACGTCCTCACCGGCAAATATCCACCCCAATAATACATTGAGTGCCACTTATCCCGCGATCATTGCCGGTTGCGGGATAATTTTTTGTGGATATTTCAGTGAGCCGCTGTGATGTAAATGAGCGAACAAGACATTTTGTTGAAGATCGAGCACCTGTCGAAATATTATTCCGGCGTGAAGGCTCTGGACGATGTTTCGTTTGCCGTGCGGCGCGGAGAAGTACATGCTATCTGCGGCGAAAATGGGGCCGGCAAATCGACTCTGATCAAAATATTGACCGGTGCCATCGAGCCAACGAGGGGACAATTCAAGTTCGCTGGCAAGATATACGAAAAGATAACTCCCCCCCAGGCCATTGAAGCCGGCATAAGGGTAATATACCAGGAATTTACGCTCATTCCTTATCTTTCAGTCGCCGAAAACGTTTTTTATGGACAAGAGCTGATGAAGGGTATTGTGATCGACAGCAAGGAAATAAATAGAATGACGTCCAGGATGTGCCGAGAACTTGGAATCGACATGAACCCCAGGACGAAGGCCGAGTCGTTGGGTGTGGCGCACCAGCAGATCGTGGAGATACTGAAGGCAATCTCACAGAGCGCCAAACTCTTTATAATGGATGAACCCACCGCTCCCCTCACAATGAACGAGACAAAGATATTTTTCGGCGTGGTAGAAAAACTGAAGGCGGAAGGGGCCACCATAATATTCATTTCCCATCGCCTGGAGGAAATCTTTGAAATATGCGACAGCGTAACGGTTTTCTGCGACGGGAAGTGTGTGGTTACGAAAGACATCGCCGAACTCGACAAAAAAAGTCTCATTTCGTATATGGTGGGCCGCGATCTAGACGAGAATTACCCGAAACCGGGCGTTGCCCCCGGTGAAGAGATATTGCGGGTTGACAATGTGACAGGCAATGGTCTGAAAAACGTTAAATTCTCCCTGCGCAGAGGTGAAATACTGGGTTTTGGAGGGCTGGTCGGCGCGGGGCGCACCGAGCTCGCCAAGGTCATTTTCGGTGCTGACGCAGCTGATCGGTGTGACATGATGTTCAAGGGGAAACCATATGCGCCAAAATCACCGGCGGATGCGCTGGCATTCGGCATCGGCTTGATTCCAGAAGACAGAAAGGCACAGGGACTCGTGATGGAGATGTCGATTCGTCAGAATATCACCATAGGCGTTCTGAAAAAAATATCCAGAGGAATCTTCATAGACGGCGGCATGGAGGACAGGTATACGGATAAATACATGTCCAGCCTGAAGATCAACACGCCAAGCGCCGGCGCTCCGGTGAAATATCTGTCGGGAGGCAATCAGCAGAAGGTGGTTCTCGCCAAGATGCTTGCCACGAACTGTGACGTACTCATATTTGACGAGCCGACCAGAGGTATAGATGTCGGCGCGAAGCAGGAAATATACCATCTCATGAGGGAACTGGCCGATGAAGGCAAGGCGATAATGATGATCAGCTCCGAAATGCCGGAACTTGTCGGCTTGTCAGATAGAATCGTCGTGATGAGCGGAGGACAAAGCGTCGCCGAACTGCAAAGAGAAGAATATTCTCAAGAACTCATTTTAGGGCACGCTTCCAGCAAGCTGTCCGCGGAGGTTTAAATCGTGGATAAAAAGAAAATGATCGATTATTTGCTTGATTACGGCATTATTTTCGTTTTAGCCGCTCTCGTCGCTGTGTTCTCGATGACATCGGACAGATTTTTGTCCGCCAACACCATGTTTACTATACTTCGCCAGGTCTCCATCGTCGGGATAATGTCGGTGGGTATGACGTTCGTCATGCTGATGGGCGGCATCGACCTCTCCGTTGGTTCGGTCGGGGCGGTTGTGTGCGTCGTAACGGCGTATTTTATGGTTCATGGAATATCGCCGGTTCCCGCCTGCGTCATGAGCCTGGCGGTAGCGGCGACTGCGGGGCTCGCGAACGGGTTCTGCGTCAACATGTTCAATATCCCGCCCCTCATCGCGACCATGGGCGTGATGATGTCGCTGCGCGGCATCGCTTACCTCGTCACCAACGGGGCGCCGATATACGGAATAGACAAGAACTTCAAGTATCTCTCTCAGGGGACCTTTGGCACGATCCCGTATCCGGTCATACTGATGGCCGCAATTTTCGTCATTGCCGCTTTCGTGCTGAAAAAGACGCGCCTCGGCAGGTATATCTATGGAGTCGGGGGTAACGAAGAAGCAAGCCGCCTCTCGGGTGTGAAGATAAAAAAGGTGAAGTACATAGCGTACGCGATCAGCAGCGTCCTCGCCGGCATATCTGGCTTGCTGCTGCTTGCCAGGACCAACAGCGGTCAGCCGAGTGTCGGCAGCGGATACGAGATGGACGCGATAACGGCCGTCGTGCTGGGGGGCGTGAGCATCAGCGGCGGCAAGGGCAACATTTGGCTGGTCATAGTCGGCGTGGTGATCATGGGAACACTGTCGACCGGAATGGTTATGAGCAATATTTCTGACTACGTCCAGCAGGTGATAAAGGGTCTGGTACTCATTGGCTCGATCGCCTTCGCGCAATTTTCGCAGAAAATAAAGGAACACCACATATAATTAGATAACCAATGTCAACAACTTAAGGCGAAATAATAATGGGGTCAGGGGACGAGTCCCCTGCGGGGTATGGGGCAGAGCCCCAAAGTTTTCTTAAGTTGTTGACATTGATTAGATAACTGCGAAACCGCAAATCAGGGAGGGGTTTGTTATGTCCAAAAGAATATTGTGCTACGGAGATTCCAACACATGGGGATTCATGCCCGAAGGTCAGCCCGCGAGCGGCGAGTACTTCATCAGATTTCCGTTCGAGAAGAGATGGACGGGAATTTTGCAGGGCTTGCTCGGTGACGGTTATCGCGTGATAGAGGAGGGGTTGAACGGAAGGACGACGATGTGGGACGATCCCACCGCTCCATACAGAAACGCGACGCGACACATTGACGCCTGCATAGAAACCCACGCTCCCATCGACCTTGTGATGATAATCCTCGGGACCAACGACCTCAAGCCCCGTATCTCCGGGCGTGCGTACGACAGCGCGGAAGGTATCGGCCTACTTGTCGCAATGATCAGGAAAAACCCCCCCGGTAGGGATCATACTCCCCCGCCGATACTCATAGTCTCTCCGGCCGCAGTCGGCCCGCACATCGATAAGTCATGCTTTGCCGACGAGTTTGGCGGAATAAAATCTCACGAGGAATCCTTGAAAGCGTCTAAATACTTGGCCGCTAAAGCCAAGTTCCTGGGTTGCGAGTTCATGGACGCCGCGAAATACGCTGAAACCGGCCCGGACGCGATACACCTCGACGAGGAGAGCCACAAAAAGCTTGCAAAGGCGCTGGCTCAAAAAATCGAGAAAATACTATAGCGCATCGAGTGCACACGGACTCCTTCAAAGCAGGCCGCGGCTCGACAAGTACAGTTCGAGGGTGGTTCTGTCGACCATGGCGGGCAAAACTCCCCGCCGGGAAACGCAGAAACCCGCCGCGCAGTTCGCTCTGGGTATCGCCTCCACAATATCGAGGTTTTCGTTGAGGTAAACCGCCAAAGCGCAGATGAAGGCGTCGGCCGCGCCCGTGGTATCCAGAGCCTGGAAGGGATACGACGGGAAATATTTTTCATGCCGGTGATTCTTCAAGTAACACCCCTGGGAGCCCAATGTTATGATGACGTTGCCCGCTCCTTTTTCCAAAAAACAAAGGGCCCTTTCCTCGATTGTTTTCCCTTGGGGGCAGAGGGTACCCGCTTCTTTTTCGTTGGGAATGAAAATATCGACGTTTTTCAGCAAAGAAGGTTTTATTTCCTTGATTGCCGCGGGTTTGAGAATCGTTTTCGCCCCGTGCCGCCTCGCGGTTTCGGCGGCAAATTCCACGGTTTCCAACGGGATTTCCATCGGCAGGAGACAATAGCCGGCGTCCTTGAAAAAAGTCTCGTTTTTCAGAACGTCGCCGGGACACAAACTGTTGTTGGCGCCGTCGTAGTTGACGATGCTGCTGTCGCCGTCGGGCTGGATGTAAATGAACGCTTTGCCTGTGCTTTCGTATTCGTCGACTTCGAGCCCCTGGGGATCGATGTGGTTGTCGATGAGGTTTTGGTGAATGTTCGTGCTTTCCGCATCGCGCCCCACCCGCGCTATGAGAGAGACCTTCGCCCCCAGTCTGGCCGCCCCGATCGCCTGATTCAGCCCTTTGCCGCCCGGGATCGTGGTGATAGCGCTCGTCGTAACGGTTTTTCCGATTTGGGGCAGTTCTCCCACGTCGATCAAAATGTCCATGTGGACGCTTCCCACGACCAGGATGCTTTTCTTTCGTGAATCGTAAGGAACGTCGATCCCCTCTTCGCCGTCTAAATCGGTGTTCCAGCTGAAGGGCACGGCCGCCGGAGGGCCGGTTTTTTCCACGCGGGTTATCAGGCTTTCACATATGAACCCGCCAAAGGCCCTCATTGGCTGTGAAATCAACGACATATTCCCGCTCGGGCGTTTTTTCCCGTCATCCGATATCGCCACCACCGAGAGGTCTCTTGGAATTTTCAGGGTAAATTGCCTGGCGAGAGAACACAGATTTTCTCCAGCGTCGGCGTCCACGCAGATAAAACCCGAAAACCCGCGCAAAAAGATGTCCTGAGTCAGAGTATCCGCGTCGATAAGGCACTTTTGTTCGTCGAAGATAACTTGTCTTTCGAAAAGGCAGCGGCGAAATCCTTCAAAAAAAGCTTGAGAAGAGAGTTTTTTGGGCCGCACGATGCAGCCGATGCGCAAATGGCCATAGTTCGTAAGTTTTTTTGCGGCCTCGTAACCCCATTGCAGACAATCCATACTCGAATGCCCGTTGGACTCCGCAATTGAATGACCCAGCACGGAAAAAGGAATGCCCTGTTCTTCGAAAAATCGCTCCGAGAGGTCGCTTTCTTGGCTGACCTTTTCCCACAAGACACCGTTGACTTTGTTACGGCACAGTATCGTGACGCATTTCGTTTCCTGCCGGTAATTTTCGTCGGAGCCGCACACGACCACTCCGTAGTTGTGCCGCTGCGCCTCATCCACAACCCCGGCCAGCACGGCCTGCATCTGCGGAGAACCGCTGGACAAGAAGCCGATCAAGAAATTCTTTTGGTCCGAAACGTTTTTCGTGGAAGCATAAGGGACGTAATTGTATTCCCTGACGATCGACAGCACTCGCTCCCTGGTCTTGGGATTGATCGTCTGGTCTTTTCCGTTGATGATTTTCGAAACCGTGGAGATGGAAACTCCCGCCAATTGGGCAATATCCCCGATGCGCATCACGATCACCTCTGACGCTCACGCTTGTCGCAGCGTATCTTCGTTATCTTTGCGACGCCGAAGATATCATACAGTATGGCGGTATTCCACGATACGAGGTTTTTGTTCCTTTGTTCCTTTTCTCCATGCCCGTCCTATTTGGCCCTTACGGACATTCCACTTTTTCTGTTAGAATCTTGGTCAAGGAAATACCGGAGGGTCTTTGAAGTTCCAAAATCAGCGAGCTCGTTCCGCAATGATTTTGTTCTCGCGATAATTCGTTCTCGAAAGGAAGTGAGCTGCGTATGGACGCAGGTGCCGAATCAGGTCACCCACCTTTATGGCTGAGAAAATCGTGCCGATTGGACGGCGGCGCTCCATGCGCACCCGGGGACGCGGGCTTCTTACGAAAGGAAGGTGTTTGCGGACCCTGACGGCTGTGCATGAGCCTTCGCCTGAAGATTCGCTCTGAAGAACGGAGGTAACGTCATGACCGAAAATATCGCGAAACTCATCGACGCTAAAAAACATCGAGAACTCAAGGAGCTGATCGCCGGCGCAAACGTGGTCGACCTGGCGGACGACATCGAAGAGCTGACGCCGGAGCAGCGCATCGTCCTGTTCCGTTCTCTCCCCAAGGACGCGGCGGCGAACACTTTTTCCTATCTTTCTCCGGAAACCCAGGAAAACCTCATCGGCCTGCTGACCGATCCCGAACTTGCCCACATCGTAAACGACCTTTTCTTGGACGACGCGGTGGATTTTATCGAGGAGATGCCCGCGAACGTGGTCAAGCGCGTCCTGAAAAACGCCTCGGAGGACACGCGCAACCAGATCAACCAGCTTCTCAGGTATCAGGAAGACTCGGCGGGCAGCATCATGACTACGGAGTACATCGACCTGAAGGAAGGAATGACCGTGGCGGACGCCTTCGCCCGTATCCGCTCTGTGGGAATGGACAAAGAGACCATCTACACCTGCTACGTTACCGACGCCAAACGCGTTCTGGAGGGTGTCGTCACCGTAAAAACCCTTCTGTTGTCGGAGGTGACGGACAAAATAGGCGACATCATGAGCACGAACGTCATTTACGCCACTACCGGTGACGACCGTGAACGGGTGGCGGAAATTTTCCAGAAATACGACCTGATCGCCCTGCCCGTAGCGGACATGGAGCGCCATCTGGTGGGCATTATCACGGTCGACGACGCAATGGAGGTTCTGGAAGAGGAGAGCACGGAGGACTTCCATATTATGGCGGCAATGGAGCCCTCGGATGAGCCCTACCTGTCGGCGGGCGTTTTCGAGCTGGCAAAGAGGCGCATCATGTGGCTTCTGATCCTGATGGTCAGCGCCTTTTTCACGGGGGGCATCATCACGCGCTACGAGAATCTTTTCGCGATATTTCCCGCCCTGATATCGGCCATACCCATGCTGATGGACACGGGCGGAAACGCGGGCTCCCAATCTTCGACCCTGATCATTCGCGGCATGGCCATCGGCGAACTTCACCTTGACGACTGGTTCGCCATCTTCTGGAAGGAACTGCGGGTCAGCTCCCTCGTCGGTGTTGTGCTGGGGACCATCAACGTGGGCTATAAATGGTTTTTGAGCGGAAATTTCGCCCTTGGCGTGATCGTCGGGCTGAGCCTCTTCGTGACGGTCGTCTTCGCCAAACTGATCGGCAGCATGCTGCCCCTGCTGGCAAAGCTGCTGAAGTTCGATCCCGCTCTGATGGCCGCGCCCATAGTGACGACGATCGTCGACGCGGGCGGTCTGATGGTCTACTTCATGATCGCCGGGCTCGTCATGCGCCTCTGAAAAAACAGCCCGTATGCCCCCTGAATGTGTGATCGCAATGTCCGCGAACCTGCCGGGATCCCTCGATTTTTCTGACCGCGGGCATATGGGCGCGTTTTGCCCCGATCGGCGGGGAGGAGTTTGATCGTCTGACACGTGAGGCCATGGAGCCGGACATCAGAAAGAAGAATCAGGAAGCGGCGCGATGAAGCTGCTGATCGAAAAATCGGGCATGTTCACGACCGTTCAGGACCTTGGGCGGCGCACAGGACCGGGCCGCGATGATCGTTTTCGGTCCGCCAAAGGGCGACGGTTCACGGTCGTATTGCTGTGTGTCCGGCGGCATTGAGGCGCCTCTCGTTATAGGCAGCCGGAGTACCTAAACGCGCAACAGACTCGGCAGGCACGAAGGGGCGCGCGCTCTCGGCCGGCAACGTGCTGGTTACGTGGGTCCCGAACGCGCTGTGAATGGACTCAGCCGGGCTCTCGTGCCCTCCGGGTCTTCGGCCCTTAGGAATTCCGACTTAATCAGCATCTCCTAACTTAATGAAGAGCATATGCATTAGGCTTGAACTTAGAGCGCAGGCATTCGAAAATATACATAGAACGGTTTAGACAACGATAATATCCTCATTTAGAGGCAGTTCAGTTGTTTCTATGGGGCCCTTTTTGGAAATGAGGATTGTA
>JAISWV010000067.1 GCA_031270755.1 Synergistaceae bacterium | reverse complement strand
GCGGCTTTGGAACGGTGGGAGTCCGCCAGCGCCTGGGACGCGATCCCCAAGGAAAATGGCGCGACATTTTGCTGTTGGAGCGCCGGAGCGGCAGAGTGGGACAGGACTGAATGTGGGCTGGGCAAATGTGCGGCGCGCGAAACCCTGTGAGCTTTCCGCGCCGTGTTTTTTGATATTGGGCGCTGTCTACGCTTCTGGCGTTACCGTTCCAATGTTTTTCCAAATTCATATGCTTCTTTCAAATGATTTGTTTTATCAATTTGCGGTTTCCCGTTTGTATCCCCACAACCTCCGGCAAGTAACATTCCTTTATCTCTAAAACCGATATAATTTATCAAAGAAAACTTATAATATGAAACTGCCTGTTCGAAGGTCCAAAAGAAATCATCTGCGGAAGTCATTAACAATGCGCATTCTTTTATTGGATATTTTTCGTATCTTCCCAGAGGAGGTGCTGCGTCTTCTTCGGCGATACAATAAAATCGTTCAATAAACGCTTTCAATCTGGAAGAAATTGTCCAGAAATAGAGCGGAGAAGCAAAAACGATTACGTCGGCAGACTTTATTTTGGGTATAAGCTCATTGAAGCCGTCTTTTTGAATACATGGCTTGCCATAACGACAAGCGTTACATCCCAAACAACCTTTAACCTCTGTTTTTAACAAAGATATTCTTTCAATTTGATTTCCCGATTCTTCTGCCCCCTTTATAAATGAATCAACAAGTTGGCTTGTATTGCCATTCGGCCTTCCGCCAGCAATGATTACTAATATTTGTTTCATTTTGTGGATGCTCGCGCACATTGACTCTCACCTCTCTCAGCGTGTCTTAGCATATGCGGCGCGAGAAACCCCCGGATAGGTGAGCTTCTCGCGCCGTTTGTGACTTTTGTCGATTTCTTGGTATCGGACGCTGTCTATGCTTCCGGGGTCACCGTTCCGATGAATTGCTTTTTGCCGTTTTTGATCTCGACGATGCCCAGCTCTTTTTCGGCGTCGTGAGTGGCGTTCATAGTGGTCAATCCCGTTACCGTGGGAACGTCTTTCGTCTGCTCCAAGGCGTCGCGGATCTTTGCGGGCTCGGCGCTGCCGGCGCGTTTGATGGCGTCGATGACGAGAACATAGGCGTCATAGCCCAGGGCAGCGTTGACGTTGGGGTCCTTGTCGGGGTGCTCGGCCTTCCAGGCTTCGGTGAACCTCTGCGCTACGGGGTTCATGTCCTGCATAGAAGGGTCGTAGGCGAAGGTCGTGTGCAGGAAACCCTCCACGGCGTCCCCGCCCAGAGTGACGATCTCGGGGTTGTCCATGGCGTCGCCGCCCATGAAGCGGAAAGTCGCGCCCAGTTCCCTGGCTTGTTTCAGAATGATCGCGCCCTCGGCGAAATAGGCGGGAATGAAAACGATATCGGGAGCCTTGGAGATGATCTCGGTCAATTGCGCGGTGAAGTCCTGGTCGCCCGACTGGTATTTCATCTCGGAGACGATCTCTCCGCCCAGCTTGGCGAACGCCTGCTTGAAGAAGTTACTGAGGCCGACGGAATAGTCGTTGCCCACGTCCGTCAGAAGAGCCGCTTTCTTGAGTCCCAAGTCTTTGAAGGCGTAGGTCGCCGCCCCTGCGCCCTGGAAGGGGTCGATGAAACAGGCGCGGAAGTAGTATTTTTTGTTCAGCGTGACCAGCGGGTTGGTACAGGATGTCCCCATGACTGGAATTCCGGCCGTTTCCGCCACTTCGCCTCCGGCCATAGCCAAAGAAGAACCGTAGGTCCCGATGATGGCGTTGACCTTGTCCCTCTCGATCAGGCGCGTGACCGCATTGGCGGCCTCCACCTTGTCGGATTTGTTGTCCACGACGACCAGCTCGATTTTCTGCCCCAGGACCTCGGGGATCTCTTTGAGCGCCAGCTGCGTGCCCTCCAGTTCCAACTGTCCGCCGAAAGCGTTGGCGCCCGTCAGGCAATTGAAAACCCCGATCTTGATCGTATCCGCAGCGAAAGCGCCGCTCGCAACAAACAAACACACAAATACCGCCAACAATATCTTACGCATACAACAAACACTCCTTTCAAGTAGTAGCACACACAGTGCCTAAAATAACATCGTATCGAAAAACTGGAGTCAGTTAAAATACGAAAATTCAAATGACTTAGAGGCCCCGGGTTCAAAGGGTCAGAGGCGCTCCCGGTCCCAGAGGCCAGCCCGCGTAGTACCACACGATCAGGAGTGCCGTAAACCCGAGGAAGTAGAAAATCGTATAAGGCATCGACATGGAGATGACCGTGCCGATCCCCACCGGCGGATCGGAATCCTTCTTATACTGCTCCAGCAGTCCGATAATCACGGGCATGTAGTAAGACAGGGGCGTGATGATGTTGGTGGGCGAGTCTCCCACGCGATAGGCGATCTGGACGAGGGCCGGGGAAAATCCCACCTGGGCGAACATGGGAACGAAAATGGGAGCCAGAATCAACCACTTGGCCGACCCGCTCATCATGAAGAAGTTCAGCATGGTGGTGAGCAGAATGAACATCAAAAGCAGAGGGACGCCTCCCAAGTTCATGGCCTTGAGCCAAGCCGCGCCGTTAACCGACAGGATCACGTCGAAGCGGCTCATACGGAAAAGCTCAACGAAAAGCGAGGCCGGCAGCACGACGACGATAAACCCGATGCTGCCTCCGATGCCCTTCGCCATCAGCTTGGGGATGTCCTCGCCTTTTTTGATGGTCCCGGCGCCGAGGCCGTAAGCGATGCCCACAAAGAAAAACAAAAAGAACAGGATGGGCATGACGCTGCTGAGAAGCGGAGACGAGGGAAGGAGCGAGCCGTCCTTGGGATTGCGGAAGAGAGAGCCCTGGGGGTAGGTCAGCCAGACGAGCAGCCCGATGTAGAGAACGAGGGCCAGAAACGCGCACAAGAGCCCACGGTTCTCCGCCGGGGTGACGGCGTGTTTTTTCATTTCTTCCGCGTCCAGG
>JAISWV010000442.1 GCA_031270755.1 Synergistaceae bacterium | reverse complement strand
AAGATAATGCAGCAAATCGAAAGACGCGGGGCTCGTGTGCCCGGAAAAAAGCGTGCGGGCCCCCTCCAGGTAGTCTTCGATTTTTTTGACGGGAGCGTTGGCGGCCAGCAGCAGGATAGGGTAAAAAATGCCCGTCCAGGAATAATAGCCTACTTTGCGCCTGCCCTTGGCCGACCGCATCAGTTTGATGCCCTCTTCGTAAAGGATCAGAGCGCGGTCTCGATTGCCGTGCAGGAGCGCATCCATCGCTCTGACGCTGTAGCTTTCCAGAAGGTTCGTCTCCCCCAGCACGCGGAGCACTTCTTCCATGCGGCCGGCCAGGAGCGCGAACTCCGACCACTCCGCGACCAAGGAGGGGCGTGTTGCCCGGTGCTTTGTGCAATACGCGTCGAAGGCGGCGAAGAGGTTTCGAAACGTGTCGGGGTCGTCGAAGGATGTCCGGAGGGTGGCGAGGAACGCGACGCTGCCCAGGCGGGGAGGCAAAGACGAGAGCCGATCGGATTCCACGGGGTTGCCCACAATCTGAAGGATCGAGTGCAGCTCGCTCAACTGACCGTAGCGGCTGGTCCCCGCGTAGATCTCCGCCGCCGACAAGCGCTCGTACCCCGGAACATCGCCTCGATAGAAGACCTTTCTCACCGCCCGCAGGTATTCCGTGACGGTGTTGTAGGCGTTTGACCGCTCCCTGATGGACAGCCTCAGCACCTTCTCCGCGGCTTCGTCGAAACGTTCGTATTCTCCTCGATCGATGGCGTCGCGGGCGGCGACCTCCGTCAGCAATCGGGCGCACGCCCATCCTTCGCTGTGAAGCTCCATACATCTCTCGGCCAATTCCGCGCGCTCCCACCGCTTCAGTATGAGCACGTACTGATGTATGGTTTGGGCCTTCCATTTGTGGGGGAAGCCCAAGGAATTCTTGACCGCGTTCATTATCTCCGTCAAATATATTGTAGGGACGGGCACGAACACGACGGCCAGCGCGCGGTAAATAATCTGCTCCCCCTCCGGCAGGCTCCGGTAGGCGGAGATCAACTCTTTTCTCTTTGATTCATCGAAAAGCAAGAGCCTTCCTCCAAACGCACAAACGAAATTTCCTCACCCTTCACATTAGAGAGAACGGGTACAAAATTTAAAACAAAAATTTTTCATGCCAATTGTCAATTATACCCGAGCCTTGGCTCAGTGTGTTCCTCTACTTTAAAACTCATTGCGTCTTCGATGGCAGACCTCGAATGCAGACACCGTCGCTTGAACCAGGCCAAAACAGTTCCAACGGCCTATCGCGGTTTTTTTTCGCTTTTTCGCCCGGCTTGACAACGCAGAAAGAGTCGGGTAAAATTTCTCATAATTTACCTAACATATTAATTTTGTATTTATATGTGAATGAAGTTTGCGTGTGATGTGTAAAGAATGAGAACGGGAATTTCAGGAGGTGTTTTTGGTGTTTTTTGTCAAGAAGTTTGAACGCTTTGTATTGACCCTGTTTTTAGTTTTTTTAGTGAGTGTGGCGAATTTGGCGTTTTGCGCCGTTGCTTGGTCCGCCGACGCGGAGTTCCACATAGGTATAGCGACGGGGACCGTCTCCCAGAGCGAGGACAGTTTGAGGGGCGCCGAACGCCTGACGGAAGAGTACGGGGACTCGGCCAAGGGAGGGATGATAACGCACGTCACCTACCCTGACAATTTTATGTCCGAGATGGAGACCACCATTGGCCTGTTGGCCGGACTCGCCGACGATCCCAAGATGAAGGCCGTGATCGTCAATCAGGCGGTCCCTGGGACCACGGACGGGCTTCGCCGCATACGGGAGAAGCGGCCCGATATCATCCTTCTGGCGGCGCAGCCTCAGGAAGACCCTGCCGTGGTCACGGCGGTCGTGGACGTGGCGGTGTCCATCAACAACATAGCCAGGGGCTACCTGCTTCCGCTGGGCGCTCAGAAGCTGGGCGCGAAGACGTACGTCCACATCTCCTTCCCCCGTCACATGAGCGTAGAGCTGTTGAGCCGCAGACGGGCCATTATGGAACAGGCTTGCGACGACCTGGGGCTCAAGTTCGTCTTCGAGACGGCGCCGGACCCCACAAGCGACGTGGGCGTGGCCGGAGCGCAGCAGTTTATTCTCGAAAACGTTCCGGTATGGCTGGAAAAATACGGCAAGGAAACCGCCTTTTTCTGCACCAACGACGCCCACGTGGAGCCTCTGGTGAAGCGCGTGGCCGAGCTGGGAGGTTACTTCCCGGAGGCCAGCCTTCCCTCTCCGCTGATGGGGTATCCGGGCGCTCTCGGCATTGACCTTTCCAAAGAGAAGGGAAATTTCCCCGCAATCCTCGAGAAGGTGGAAAGCACCGTGGTTGCCGCTGGAGCCGGCGGCCGCCTGGGGACCTGGGCCTACTCTTTCGATTATACCCAGAGCGCGGCTTTGGTGGAGTTCGCAAAACGTGTCGTGGAGGGCAAGGCCAAGCTGGATAGCTTCAAAGACATGCTCGATTGCTACAACAAATTCAGCCCGGGCGCTAAATGGAACGCCAGTTACTACACCGACGCCGGCACCGGGGTCCGTAACAGCAAGTTCCGGCTCGTGTACCAGGACACCTACATTTTTGGCAAGGGCTACCAGGGCCTGGCCGACGTGGAGATCCCGGACAAATATTTCAGCATCAGCAGGAAGTAGCGACGGTCGATGTCAACCCATCGCTCATACTGAACGCGCCACAACGACGGCGGTCCTCGCGAGAGGGCCGCTGTTCTATATACAAAAAAACAGTCAACCTGCTATAGTGGATGTCCTATTTTCCGTTCTGAGAGCATTTATGGAATCGAGGGAGATGTCTTGCGTGGAATCGAGGGAGCTCTTCTCGCTTTGCAGGGCGCGAGAGAGGGGAAATTTGTCGGCGAGGCGCTGCGGGCGTTAAAAAACGACGTGAAAGGCAGGACCGGAGAGGGGATCACGGTGCCGGAGCTGTCCCTGGCCTCGTCTCTCGCCTACGCGGCTTTGCGGCGCCAAGCTCTTTGGGAGAAGATCGTCGGCTCTTACATCGGGAAAGA
>JAISWV010000435.1 GCA_031270755.1 Synergistaceae bacterium | reverse complement strand
CCTGGACTGCACGCGCTGAGCCGCCCGGCGAAAGGGAACGGGGAAATGAATTGGGAAAATGGAATGGAGCCGCGTTTTTGCCCGGCGGCATGGGAAACGAGCGAAGATTTGTGAAGATTTGTAAGGAGGGTAATGGTATGACAAGAAAACGATGTATACATGCAGGCATAGCCTTTCTGTTGTGCGCGGCATTTTTGATGACGACCTCTGCGGAGGGCTCCGAAGGCGACAAGAAACTGTTTTTCCTGTCCCCGTCGATAACCGGATATTTCCCCACGGACTCCAGCACTCGGAGCGCATTCGGAAGTTCCTGGTGGGGTATCGGGGTATCTCTGAACATGGAAGCCCTGACCGGAGGAATAGAGGCGGCAGGCCTTCGCTTCACTCCCTATTTCGGTCTTTATCACGGAGAAAAGCACGATAACGATGCCTGGATCGTTCCCCTCGGCATTCAGGCGCGCTGGGGACTGAGTGAACATGGCAGCCTGAGATCCTATGCGGGCGTCGGCGTCTCGGCTTACGGGATAAAATTCGACGATCGCTCGGCCGGCGTCGATACCGGATGGAAGAGCGCCTTCGGCGGACGTTTTATGCTGGGGATGGACATCACCCGCTGGTTTAACGTGGAGGCGGCCTACTACATCGTCTCAGACGTAAAAGACTACGACCTCAGCGGTTTTTCCCTTCAGGGCAAATTTAAGATTTATTTTTGAGAATGCAGGATAAGAGGCGGTTTTCCGTTCCAGGAGTATAATGAGCGATATTCGACTCGGGAAAAAGGCAAAAAGGCAAAAAGGCAAAAAAATAAAAAATTCGATTCGTGAAAGGAAGTGCACTCAATGAAATTGGCGGATCGTTACAGCAATGCGCAGCCCTCTGGAATGGTCAAAATTTTCCAGGCAATCGAGAAGATGGACGGGGTGTTGAACCTGAGCATTGGAGAGCCCGACTTCGACACGGAGCACGACATCATCGACGCGGCCTCCAATGCCGCGAAAGAGGGCTTCACCCACTACCCGCCCTTGCAGGGGTTCCTCGACGTCCGCACGG
Organism: Synergistaceae bacterium; assembly: GCA_031270755.1. Taxonomy (GTDB): domain Bacteria; phylum Synergistota; class Synergistia; order Synergistales; family Aminobacteriaceae; genus JAISLU01. The sequence continues at coordinate 1,663 of JAISWV010000435.1, read as the reverse complement.
CGGTGTGCGATTACTGGAAACGACACCACAATCTCGATTGCGTCCCCGAGGAGGTCCTGATGACCGTGGGAGGCATCCAAACCCCGAACCTGGCGCTGCGGGCGCTGCTCAACCCCGGCGACGAGGTGGTTCTCGTGGAGCCCTGTTTTTCGCCTTACTTCGTTCAGGTCAAGGACAGCGGGGGCGTTCCCGTCTCTCTGAAGACGACGGAAGAAAACGGATTCGCCCCGACCCTGGCGGACCTGGAGAAGGTCATCACGCCCCGCACGAGAGTCCTGCTGCTGAACTCTCCCTGCAACCCCACGGGGCGCGTCGTTCCCCGCCAGCAACTGGAGGAAATTGCGGCCGTCGCCGCCAGGCACGATCTTTTCGTCCTGAGCGACGAGATATACGAGGCCCTGATTTACAAAGGCGGGCACGTGTCGTTCGCGACGCTCCCCGGCATGAAGGCGCGCACTTTGGTGATGGGCGGCATGTCGAAGAGCCACTGCATGACCGGTTGGCGCGTGGGGTACGCCATGGGCCCGGTGGAATTGATTCGCGTCATGACCATGATCGCCAGCAGCCAGACCTACGGACTGAACACTCTGGCGCAAAAAGGCGCCGCTTACGCCCTTGCGAATCACGACGCCAAATTGATCGAGCGCAAGAAAATTTTTGCCGAACGCATGGATTACGTCGTAAAAAGACTCAACAACATGAAAAACGTTACCTGCACGTCCGCCGAAGGGGCTTTTTACTTGTTCCCCAACATCGAGAAGACGGGGCTCTCCAGCGAGGAATTCGTCTGGAAGCTGCTGGAAGACGCCCACGTCGCCACAATCCCCGGTTCCGCCTTCGGAACCAGCGGCGAAGGGTACCTCCGTATCGCCTGCACCCAGTCCACGGAAATTCTGGTCCAGGCCATGGATAAGATGGAGGCTTTTTTGAAGGGATGACGCCGTCTTTTCTGCGGAGGCCGCGTTTTTCGATGAGAACTTTCGTCGCCGTGACGCCGCCGGAGGACGTTTTGGATCGGATGGAGGACTGGTTGACTCGGCTTCGCCCGCTGGCGCCCTACAAATGGGTGTCGCGCGCGCAGCTTCATTTGACGCTGCGCTTTTTGGGCGAAGCTTCCCGGGCGCAAACAGACGTTGTCGCGGAGGCCCTGGACAAGCTGAAGTTTGACCCTTTCGCGATCTGCCTGGGGCGGGTCGGCGGGTTTCCTCATCTCGGCCGGCCCCGGGTGCTCTGGACCGGAGAAATTTCGGGGACGAAAGACATCGCTGCGCTGGCCGCGAAGGTGGAAGAGACCGCGGTCGGCTCGGGGTTCCCGCCGGAAACGAAAAAATTCAACGCACATCTCACCCTTGCGCGGGCTCCCGGCACCGCCCCTCCGCCGGAGCTCGTAAAGGCTTTGAAAACCGTCCCCTCTTTTTCCTGGCTTGTTTCGCGGTTCTCTCTCGTCCGAAGCGAGCTGACCCCTCGAGGCCCCATCTACACTCCGCTACGGGAGTACCCGCTGGGGCGGCCTTTTGCTTGAGACTTCAGGTTTTTTACTTGAATTTACTTGAATTTTGCCTATTCGGTGATTTTAGATGAAAATGCGTTGTCGATGCCCACATGTTTTTATGCTATGCTATTCCTGTATTTAAAATTTTTCTAAAATACCGTTTCCAAATTT
>JAISWV010000275.1 GCA_031270755.1 Synergistaceae bacterium | reverse complement strand
ATACGAGAACTGGCGCGTCTCATGCTGACCGAGTGCCGAAAAGCCGCGCCCGTCATTTTCGACCTGGCCGGGCCATCCTGCGTCAGGACGGGGGAATGCCGGGAATCCCGCACTTGCGGGAAACCGTACAAAAGTATGGAGGACCTTCTTGCGACAGATCGAAATCAAGACGAATAAAACAGGAATGGCGCTGGCCCTGGGGCTTTGGGCACAGAGCGCTTCGGACCCCGACCCTCGAAAAATCCCCGTCGGCGGCCAGGCCGTCATCGAAGGCGTCCTTATGAAGGGGCCCTACCTTTGGGGTTTGGCCGTGCGCCAACCCAACGGCCAAATTTTCGAAGAAAGTTGGAGCAACAGCTCCAGAACGAAAAGCTACCCCTGGAAACTGCCTTTTTTGCGCGGAGTCGTGACCATGGTGGAGATGATGGGGACCGGGTTTCGGGCTCTCGGCAGGTCGGCGGAAATCGCCCTCGGCGACAGCGAGGAAGAATTGACGAAAAAAGACCTGTGCATTGCGATTCTCGTTGGAGTCGCTGCCGTGGTGGGCCTTTTTATCGCATTGCCCCTGTGGCTGTCGGAGGTGACGGCGAACTTTTTCTCGCTGCACGCCGGCGCCCGCAACGCCCTCGAGGGCGGGATAAGGGGGGGAATTTTCATCGCCTACGTGGCTGCCATCGGCCTGTGGGGGGACATACGGCAGGTTTTCCGCTACCACGGCGCGGAGCATAAAACCATAAACGCCTTCGAGGCCCGGGGGACCACGGACACGTTGACGCCCCAGACCATTGCCCCCTACTCCCGCATTCATCCCCGATGCGGCACGTCGTTTCTGTTGATCGCGATCTTCATCGGCATCGCGGTTTTTTCCGTGGCGGGAGGGGACGGCATTCTGCGGCGTATCGGCTCCCGCGTGGTGCTGCTGCCGCTGGTGATCGGGATATCTTACGAAATCATACGCCTGGCGTCGAAATCGGGTTTCGCGGGAAAGCTCTTTATGGCTCCGATGCTGTCTTTGCAGTACTTGACGACCCGAGAACCCGACCTGGGGCAGATCGAAATCGCCTTGGCCTCTCTCAAAGCGGCATTAAAGCGAAAGGAATGAAGTGGAAGGATTGATTGCATGGATATCGAGGGCAAGCTGAAAACCATAGAACAAGATTACCTCGGCATCGAAAAAAAAATGGCCGACCCCGCCATCACGTCGAACCTGAAAGAGCTCCAGTCTTTGGGGAAAAAACACGCGCAGCTGGAGCCGGTGGTCGAAAAATTTCGCCGTTATTGCGCCGTGCGGCAGAGCATCCAGGAGGCGAAAGATCTTCTCAAGAGCGGCGACGCCGAGATGGAGGCGTTGGCGGCGGAGGAGATCGCGCAGCTGGAGCCGCAGATCGAGGGGTTCGAGGAAGAGCTCAAGCTTTTGCTTTTACCTAAGGACCCCAACGACGAGAAAAGCGTCGTGGTGGAGCTCCGAGCCGGTACCGGCGGGGAAGAGGCCGCGCTCTTCGCGTCCGACCTCTATCGGATGTACAACAGGTTTTGCGAACGTCAGCGGTGGCGCCTGGAGGTGCTGGACTCCAACGAGACGGGCATCGGAGGATACAAGGAAATCGTCTTTCGCATCGACGGCGAGGGCGCTTACAGCAAGCTCAAATTCGAGAGCGGAGTCCATCGTGTGCAGCGCGTTCCCGTCACAGAGGCCAGCGGGCGTATCCACACCTCGGCGGCCACGGTGGCGGTTTTGCCCGAGGTGGACGACGTGGAGGTGGAAATCCGCCTCGAGGACCTGAAGATCGACACGTACCGCTCCAGCGGCGCGGGCGGGCAGCACGTAAACATGACGGACTCCGCGGTGCGCATCACGCATCTTCCCACGGGTATCGTCGTGACCTGCCAAGACGAGCGGTCTCAGATCAAAAACCGCGCCAAAGCTATGGCCTACCTGAAGACGAAGCTCTACGACCTCGAGCTTCAAAAACAAACCTCGGAGCAAGCCTCCGAGCGGCGGGGACAAATCGGATCCGGCGACCGTTCGGAGCGCATCCGCACTTACAACTACCCGCAAAACCGTATCACGGACCACCGGGTCAACGTCACGCTGTACAAGCTGGACACCTACCTGGACGGCGACCTTTACGAGCTGGTCGACGCCATGACGCTGGCGGAGCAGACGGAGCGGCTGCACGCCTTGAAATGAAAGGGTTTCACCCTCCAAAGCTTCGCCCTTCAAAGCTTCGCCCTCCAAAGCCTCGCCCTCAAGAGCTTCGCCCACTCGCGCTTGGACGTTTACGAAATTTTTTGAGCGAGAACCTGCAAAGGGCGGGAGTAGAAAGCGAAAGCTCCATTCAAGAGGCGGATTGGATCGTGACCCGCCTCTTGAACATTTCCCGGGGAGAGCTTTTGGCCCACCCCGAAAGAGCCCTGACGGACTCTCAGGCCGCCGCCGCGTTGGAGATTCTCCGGCGACGCGTATCCGGAGAGCCGTTGCAGTACATTCTAAACGAAGCGCATTTCTGGGGGCTGACGCTCCAGGTCGGCGAGGGAGTCTTGGTCCCGCGCCCCGAGACCGAGCTTCTCGTGGAGCTGGCGTTGGAACTTCTGCCAAGTCCTGGGGCTTATTCCCCCATTTTCTTGGACTGGGGCACGGGCAGCGGATGCATTGCAATCGCCATGCTTCTGGAGCGGCCCGACGCGAGGGCCTTCATGGCCGAAAAAAATCCGCGTTCTTTACAATGGGCATGGAAAAACGTCGAGCGGTACGGACTGCACGAGAGAGCCCTCCTGTGGCATTCCCGGAGGGCCGAGGACATTCCCGCGAAGGGCGCACTGGACCTCGTCGTCGGAAATCCCCCGTACATTCCCACGAAGGACATCGCAAGCCTCATGCGGGAGGTCCGGGACCACGAGCCTCACCTGGCCCTGGACGGAGGGAAAGACGGCATGGACTTTTACCGGATGCTCTTCCAGCACGCTTGCGCCTGGCTGAAGCCTGATGGAGCGCTGGTTCTCGAGATCGGAGGCGCGGATCAGGCCGCAGAGCTGCGGACAATGGCTCCTTCGCGCCTGAACCTCGCGAAAGAGGTGGCGGATTACGCCGGCATCCCTCGTTGTATGGCCTGGAGATACCGCTAACATTCAAGCTCAGGGGGACAGAGCTGATGAAAAAACTAAGCGACTGATGAAGAAATTCGGCGATTCGCACGGTTCGTACCTCGTTTGCTCTCTGCCGGTCACGCGGCTCGTGCTTCGCCGGTTCGCTACCGTTCAGTCCCTGCGAGATCCTCTCCTCTCTTAAGCAGACGACCGACGAGCGTAACAACTCGTGCCGGTCGCTTATTTGTGCGGCAGTTTGCGCAGGCCCCCCGAGACCTCCCTTATGACAAAATTCTTGCCTTGCCTTGCCAAGCATGGCATACAAGGTTTGAGCGGTTACTCAGAATCCTGCCCGGACTCCGGAATCAGAAGGGGAAACCTCCCCTTGGCCCGGAAAAAAGATGTATAATTCAGCCGTCAAGCCGCTGACGGGAGGAAAACAAATGGAGAAAAACAAATGGAGGAAAGAATTATGACCAACGAGCAGTTCGGCGCCATCATTGACTTTGTTATCGCGATTCTGAAAAAATCGACATCAGAGGAAACACTGGCAGAACTCAAACGCATTCGCAAAAGCCTCGGAAGAAAATGATTTTTGATACCGCCACCGTAATTTCTTCGAAAGAAGGCTGTTTTGCAAATGCAGGACAAATACAAATTGACGCCGAAAGAAAATATCTTCTTGGCGAAAAAAATTCTCGTGGTGAGCATCTATAACAGCGCGCGCCTCGAGGGCATCAACGTCACTTTCCCGGATACCCAGACGATCATAGACGGCGTAACTGTTCCCAATATGAGTACGGACGATTTGCAAGTCATTCTCAACCTGAGAAATGCTTGGAAGTATACATTCGATCGCATCGAAGAGCCTTTAACGTTTGATTTGATCTTGGGAATCAATGCGAGGGTTTCCTACAACGAAAGCCTCGATTGGGGGCACCTCCGC
>JAISWV010000430.1 GCA_031270755.1 Synergistaceae bacterium | reverse complement strand
CTCTTGGTGCACGCGGCCTGGTTTTCAAAGAAGGGTTGCTGTGGGAAAGAAGCAGAAAGGGCCGTGTCGGCATGAGCCTGCCCGAACAAGACGTTCCCAGAGCCGAGTTGGCCGAAGATCTGGTCGGCGAAAAACCGGCCTTGCCGGAGCTTTCGGAGGTAGACGTGGTTCGCCATTACACCAAGCTCTCCACCTGGAACTTCGGCGTGGACACGGGAACCTACCCCCTGGGGTCCTGCACCATGAAGTACAACCCCAAGATCAACGAGCGCCTCGCCGGGCTTCCGGGCTTCGCGAACCTGCACCCTCTGACGCCGGAGTCCTGCGCTCAGGGCGCTTTGAAGCTGATGTACGAACTGGAGCGGGATCTGCTGGAGATCACGAAAATGCACGCCGCGTCCCTCCAACCCGCGGCGGGAGCCCAGGGCGAGCTGACGGGCATTTTGATGATCCATGCCTACCACGCCCACAAGGGCAGACAGCGCCGCAAGATCATCATGCCCAGCACGGCCCACGGCACCAACCCGGCCTCCGCCGCCCTCTGCGGCTACTCTCCGGTCCCCGTGCAGCTTTCTCCCGATGGAATCATGACCCCGGAGGCGATCCGCGAGATCGTGGACGAGGACACCGCGGGCATCATGGTCACCAACCCCAACACCTTGGGTATTTTTGAGAGTCACATTGCGGAAATCGCGAAGATCGTTCATGAAAAAGGCGGTCTGGTCTACGGAGACGGAGCCAACTTGAATGCCCTCATGGGCTACGCCGACATCGAAAAAATGGGGATCGACGTACTCCACATCAACGTTCACAAGACCCTCTCCACGCCCCACGGAGGTGGAGGACCCGGAGCCGGCCCCGTGGTGGTGCGAGACATTCTGGAGCCCTTCCTGCCCGTCCCCCGAATCATAAAGAATGGGGACCGGTATGATCTGGTTTCGAACGCGCCCCTTTCCATCGGCCGCCTCCACTCTTTCTACGGCAACTTCGCGACCTTGGCCCGTGCCCTGGCCTACACCCGCAGCCTCGGCAAACACCTGAAGGACGTGACGGAGTCGGCGGTGCTGAACGCCAACTACATCAAAGCGCGGCTGAAAGGCATCTACAACCTTCCCTTCCCTCAGCCCAGTATGCACGAGTGCGTTTTCAACGACGCCCTTCAGCACAAACAAGGTGTGACCACCCTGGACATTGCCAAGCGCTTGATCGACCTGGGGTATCATCCGCCTACGATCTACTTCCCGTTGGTGGTGGATGGAGCGTTGATGATCGAGCCCACGGAGTCGGAGTCGAAAGCCGATTTGGACGGCTTCGTTGCGGCAATGAAGGCCATCGCGGAAGAAACGGCGGCAGATCCCGACGCGGTGAAAAGCGCGCCCCGGAACACGAGAATATCCCGCCCGGACGAAGTTCAGGCGGCCCGTCATCCGGTTCTGCGCGGGGATATTTTCTAATGAAAGAAATAGGAAAAATGAAAAAGATTGCGATTCTCGGAGCGGGGCCGGGAGGTTATGTGGCGGCCATCCGGGCGGCTCACCTGGGGGCGGCTGTCACGCTGATCGAGAAGAACGCCGTTGGCGGCACCTGCCTCAACGTGGGCTGCATCCCCACGAAGGTGCTGCTCCATTCGGCGGAGCTGCTGGATTCCCTCAGGTCGGAGGCCAAGCGCATCGGCGTTCTCGCGGACAACCCCCGTCTGGACTGGAACGCCCTTATGAAGCGCAAGGCGACGACCGTTTCGCGCCTCGTGACGGGGACAAAAGAGCTCGTCAAGCGGAACGGTATCGAGTATATGGAAGGCGCGGGGGTTTTGAAAAGCCCCCGTTCCATTCAGGTCAGGGACCGGCTGGCCGGAGACCGGGTTATCGAGGCCGACGCCGTTGTGATCGCCACGGGCTCGGAGCCCGATATCCCCGACGTTCCCGGCTTCGACCTGGAAGGGGTTGTCAGCAGCGACGAAGCCCTTTCCTTCGAAAAGCCGCCTGCGTCCCTGGTCATCTCCGGGGGTGGCGTCATCGGGATGGAGTTCGCGGCGGCCTTCGCGTCCTTCGGCACCAGAGTCACGGTGGTCGTCACGTCCCCCGAAATTCTGCGGAGCATGGACCCCGAGTCCGCCGTCGTATTGCGCAAAGCTTTGGAGAAAAAGGGCGTCACCTTCCATAGAGGATATTCCATTGAAAGTGTGGCGCGAGGCGGCGAAGGCTTGGAGATCGTTATCGAGTCCGCTGAGTCCGGAACCCGATCGGAAACGAACGGAGAACGAGTAAACAAGAAAATCGTGGCCGAAAAATTGCTGGTCGCCAAAGGACGCCGCCCTTACACTCGAGACGCCGGCCTCGAAGCCCTGGGCGTCAAAACTGAACGAGGGCGCGTTCTCGCCGATAACCGAATGGAGACCAACGTGGAGGGAGTCTACGCCATAGGAGATTGCGTGAACTCCTACATGCTGGCCCACGTGGCCTCCAGGGAGGGGGAAGTTGCGGTGGAGAACATCTTGGGGCATTCCGCGACGATGGACTACGGGGCGATTCCCGGATGCGTCTACACGTCCCCCGAGCTGGCCTCCGTGGGAATGACCGAACAGGAGGCGGAGAAGAAGGGCCATAAAATCCGCGTTGGCCGTTTCCCGCTGACAACCAACGGCAAGAGCATGATAACGGGGGACAACGGCGGCATGATGAAGGTTATCGCCGACCAAGAGACGAAAAAGATTCTGGGCGTCCACATGGTGGGAGGCCCGGCGACGGAAATGATCTCGGAGGCGACCCTGGCCCTCCGCTTCGGAGCGACGCCGGAGGACCTGGCAGAGACCATCCACGCCCATCCCACTGTTTACGAATCCCTGGCCGAAGCCGCGGCGAACGTCTTCGGTCGGGCAATTCACGGAGGGCAGTGACGGAGCATGTACGCTATTTTGGAGATTTTGCCCCAAGCTCTCCGACCCTCCGAAGACAAGTTCCAGAGCAAAGCCGTCAAATCCACCCTTGGGGAAGTGCAGTGATTTTGTGTGACGGCTCCACTTCAGGCGGAACTATGGACATTCTCGTTTCTCTGCTTTAGAATTATGGCAAAGTACCCTGATCGTATCGTCATTGAGTGAGGCATATGATGCAATGTACAGAGAATAACTTTGGCAATAGCTGCATTTGCGGTAGAGACAGCGACACGAATTGTGCGGCCGGTGCGCGGTTCCGCTGCGGCGTGAAAGTTTTTGGTTTGGAAGCTTTTCACGCGGAGATCTGAACATGGCGAGATACGTGATCAAACGGATCCTTATGCTGATCCCGATGCTTTTGATCGTCATCTTTATCGTGTCGTTCATCATGAACTTGACCCCCAGCGACCCCGGGACCTTGATTCTAGGGGAAAGGGCCACGAAGGAGGCCGTTCGGGAACTGAACGACCGGTTGGGTTACAACGACCCTTTTCTGGTGCGCTACGTCCGCTACGTGGCCAACGCTCTTCGGGGAGACCTGGGCAACTCCTGGAAAAACGACGCGCCTGTCATTCAAGAGATCACACGCCGCTTTCCCGCGACTCTCACCTTGGCCGTAGGGGCCATTGTCATCGGCCTCACGGTGGGGATGACCCTGGGGATTTTGTCCGCGGTAAAGCAGTACAGCGCCCTGGACGTGACGGGCACGGCCTTCGCCATGACGTTGGCGTCGTTTCCCGGTTTTTGGATCGGGATGATGCTGATCATTCTTTTCGCCCTGAAGCTGAGATGGTTGCCCTCTTTCGGCGTGGGCAGCCTGAAACACTATATCTTGCCTTGGTTCACAACTTCCTGTTCGTTCGGGGCCTCCATGCTGAGAATGACGCGCACTTCGATGCTGGAGTCGATCCGCATGGACTACATCCGGACGGCTCGGGCCAAAGGGCAGACGGAAAGGTTGGTCATCCTCCGCCATGCCCTCCGCAACGCCCTTCTGCCCGTGGTCACAATTCTGGGGATGAGCTTCGGCGGGCTTCTGGGCGGGACTGTGACCATCGAGACGGTGTTCTCCATTCCCGGCGTCGGCTCGCTGATCATCGAGGCGATCCGCATGAAAGACGTGCCGGTGGTGGTGGGCGCCACCGTGACCCTTGCCGCCTGTTTCACGCTTCTCATGCTGCTGGTGGACATTTTGTACGCTTTCATAGACCCGCGTATCAGAGCGCGCTACGTTCGATATTGATATAAAAAAAGAGAGGCAGCATTCCAATGGGAACAGTGACGACGGCGGAGATCGACCTGAAGAAAAAACTGAAGAAAAAGGGGCACAGTCAAGAAATCTGGCGTCGTTTCAAAAAGAACAAGACGGCGATGGCGGGTATGTTCATTTTCGTCTTCATCGTGCTGGTCATGCTGCTGGCGGATGTGATCGTCTCCTACAACGTGGCCGTCACTCAGAAGATCTCCAACCGCTTCATCCCGCCGGGGAGCACGGGACACCTTTTCGGCACGGACAACTTCGGGCGCGACATCCTGGCCCGCATCGTGCATGGATCCCGCAACTCCCTTCTCATGGGCATCGGAGCCGTGGCCATCGGTATCGTCATCGGGGGCCTTTTGGGGTCCATAGCCGGTTTTTACGGCGGCGGCATCGACTCTCTCATCGTCCGAACGATGGACACGGTGATGTGCATTCCCCTCATGCTCCTGGTGCTGTCCATCGTAGCGGCCCTGGGAGCGGGCTTGGTCAACGTGCTGATCGCCATGATGATCGCCAACGTGCCGCACTATATCCGTATCGTTCGGGCCGCCGTTCTCTCTGTGGCGGGGCAGGACTACATCGAGGCCGCAAGAGCCTGCGGGACCCCGAGTTTTTTGATCATCCTGAAGCACGTCATCCCCAACGCCATAGGGCCGATCATCGTTCAAGCCACGATGGCGGTGGGCACCATGATCATTCACGCCGCGGGCATCAGTTTTCTGGGCATGGGCATTCAGCCTCCCACACCCGAGTGGGGAGCCATGCTCAACGAAGCGAAAAGCTACATGGTGGACTATCCC
>JAISWV010000427.1 GCA_031270755.1 Synergistaceae bacterium | reverse complement strand
CTGAAGGGACGGAAATGAAAGAAATCTGGCGCAAAAATCTCAAGAATATTAGAAGATATGGGTATCTAAACGCCCTTCGTGAAACATCCGACGGCGGTTACATCGCCGTTGGGTATCTTGAAGGGGGAGACCGCGATTTCTGGATCGTCAAGCTAAAATGAAAATGTAAAGTTTTTTCTTCCCGCTTCTGCTCGGCATGTGAAGTGTTTATCCGGCAATGCGCGGCTCAAGGCCGAATTTCTGGCTATACCCTGGTAATTTTCCCTCGTGTCCGCCCATTGCCGGGCTCGCTTTCGTGAAAATCGGTTTTCCGCCCAAACCGCAACGACGGGATCCGGCGGCATATTTATTTAAGGAGGTTTGTTTGTAATGAAGGTACTGAAGAACAAGCGTGGAAATTTGTGGATACTGTTGATTGTCGCGGCGTTCGCTCTTATGGCCGGCGGTTGCGGAGGAGGTGGCGGCGGTGACGGTGACGGCGGAGGATACACCCCGACTACCCCAACGACCCCCTCTGCTTCGACGCACTTCCTGACCGACAAGTGGGACATATCCAGCGGCAGCGGAACGGCCACGGGCCCCGATGGCCAAGGGGGGTATACTCTGGAGCTTCAAAGCGGGGGCACACTTGAGCTCGATGTTGGCAGCGCAACCGCCGGTTCTATGCACGCTGCCGCGGAACAAACCTTTACCGCCACGGTGTCGGCCAATCTGACTTGGAATGTTCTCAAGGACGGCCAGGTGGTGAAGGTAATTTCTAACTCGTTTACAGACGATCTCGTCGCCCTGCATTATGACGGCGAAGTCACATACTGGTTCACTCGCAACGGCACGGAATGGGAGATCACAATCCATCTGGCTCAAGACGGCAGCATAACTCTCAAACAAAAAGGCGAGCTGGATGGCTACAAATATGAGAATACATCCGAGCCCAAAGGGTTTCTGTACGCGCTGAACGGCACATGGATCGGTTCCAACGGCCACGCGACGGGAGTGGTCGAAGGGGTTTCAGGAACGGCCACGCTGGTGGACGGCGGAACCGCCAGTATCGAGATCAATCGCATCGCGGGCAATATCGTCACGGGTTCGGTTTTTGTCGATGCCGAATGGGTTCTCCGCGGAGGCGGATACAGCTACACAGAGTCCTTGTACGGCGGGACGTTCAACAGCGTGACGATGCAGCGCCTTGGGCCGCAGGCGTTCAGTTTCACCTATACAGGCCCTGAGGGGCAGGAGACGGTGGAGATAACGCTTACGTCCAAAACGGCGGGGCACGTCAAGCAAACGGCCAATTATCCATCCGTGCGGGTGTCTTACTCGGGAACTTACGACATAAGGAAGTAACAGGAACGGAATATACTAATCGAGGCGCCGGGAAGCCCTATTCTTCGGCGCCTTGGTTGCATTGGTTGTCCGCTCGAACCGAGGGCGGGCAAAATGGAATTTTAAGGAGTCAGAAGCCATATTGAGAAAATCATGGTCATTAGTATATTAAAGGAGGATTTTTGAATGAAACGCGCTTTGATTTTTTTGATTGCTTTTAGTTTGTTCTGCGGGATGGTTCGAATTCCTTTCTGCGGGGCGGCGGAACCCGCCGACGACGAACCGGGAGTCGTCGAAACCGTGAAGGAACGCGGCATTTTGAACTGGACGAAAAGCTACATCGAGTCCACAGGCGTCGGCGTTGTCCCCAAAAACATGAGGGGACCCCAGGGCAAGGCATTGGCCCGGCGCGGCGCCATCGTCGACCTCCAGCGCAATCTGCTGGAGTTCATGGTCGGCGCTCAGATAGACGGACGCACGACCCTGGACAACTTCATGGCGGACGACCTCGTGCGGCAGCAGGTAGAAGGCACGATCCAGGGCGTCGAAGTTCTCGACGGGCTTTGGGACGGGGAGTCTTACACCGTATCCGGGCGCATCCGCCTGCCCCAGATCCGCCAGATCGTCGTCGGCGTGCCCGCGATAAAGGAGAAAATTTCCGTGGTTCCCCCCGACCCTGTGGAAGAGAAAAAACCGAAGAGCGCACGCTACACCGGATTGGTCATCGACGTCCGGCACCTGCCCCTGGTTCCGTCGATGACCTTCAACGTGCTGGACGGCAACGGCAGGGCGGTCTACGGCATGAGTTTCGTCGACTATGAGAACTACCTTCAGTCGGGACTCTGCGCCTATTACAACAACATCAACTACGCCAGGGGAGAAGTCCACGTCGCCTCCAACCCCATCGTTGTCCAAGCGGTGAGGCTCGCCTCCGGCAACGTGGACATCGTCATCTCCAACGCCGACGCGGCCAAGGTGCGCAGCAGCTCCTACGACTTCCGCCGCGAGTGCAAAGTGATCGTCGTCTGCAAATAAAAGCAGGCATAAATCGAAGCGGAACATGAAAAGGAAATTTTTCCTCTCACTGGTTTGTGCCGCTGTTCTGCTGGCGCAGGCTGCCTGGGCCGGGGTCAGGCACGACGAAAAGCGCGGCGTCTGGATAGTGGACGACGCGGCAGGCTTCGCCCCCGTCAAGGGCGGCAACAAAAGCGCGGCCAGAGTGGAGGCCCAGAGCATGGCCAAACGCGACGCCGTGGAAAGGGCGATGGGGGCCTTCGTGTCGGGCGTCACGGTGTTGGAAAATTACGAGGTCGTCAAGGACAAGGTTTTCTCAAAGACCGAGGGCATCGTGAAGAAGTTCGAAGTTCTCCGGGAGAAGGTGGACGACGATGGCCTGCTCACCCTCACCGCTCGTTGCGAGGTGGGGGCGGCGGACCTGGACGGAGTGCTGGGCCCTGTAATGATCGACCTCCTAGGCAACCCGAGGGTGATGATTCTGGTTTACGAGACGATAGGAGACAAGGAAGCTCCTTTATCCACCACGGAGAGGCTGCTTCTCGAACTTTTCGAAAAGGCCGGCTACCTGCTGGTGGATCTGGGGCAAGCCCGCACGCTGCTGAATCTCGATCTGGAAAACGCCTACAACAACCCCGAGCAGCTGGTGGATGCCGCGAAGACCCTCAACGCGGACGTCCTCGTCGTGGGGAAGGCTCACGGCGACGCCCACACGCCCAAGCCAGTGAGCTTGAGTGGCCAGCTGCTCTGGGGTTTGACGTCGGTCGTCCAGCTGAAGACGGTGCTGACCGACACGGCCTATTTGTCTGGGGCGCGGGCGGTGGAGAAAAGGACCAAGGGATTGACCATCAAAGACGGTGTGGACCGGGGCTTTCGGGAAGCGACACCGGAGGCGGCCCGGAGCATCATTTACAAGGTGGCCTATAACCTGGCCGGGCTGGGACTGGGCGGCGGGGTTCCGGGCATCACCGTGAAGCTCAAGATCGCGGACGTGCCCTCCCTCAAAGCCGTGGAGTCCATCGAGGAATTCCTCAGGGAGCTGGCCGGAAAGTCCGGCGGGGTTTACCGGCGGCGGTTCGAAAATCGCGCTGTCGATATCGACGTCGTCTCCGAGAAAAACACCAGCGTCGTCGCCTCGGCTTTGTCGGAGGCTGGAATCGAGGTCCACGGCACAAAATACCAGGTCGTCAGCGGCAGGTTTACCGAAAGCGTCGGAAGCGGCGAAACGCCGTCTCAGGCTTCCGTCACCGTCAGGCTCGAGGAAGTCGCCTCGAACAAGGAAGCGGGAGTCATCGAAGACGGGCTTTTGGAATGGGTCGGCTCCTCCGGGGAGGTCGAGGTGCAGCACTACCGTGACGGCGTTCTCGAACTGTCGGTGGTCTCCGAAAAGACCGCGCGGGCT
>JAISWV010000410.1 GCA_031270755.1 Synergistaceae bacterium | reverse complement strand
GCAAAATTTCAGTGAACTCAAGGTCTGGCACAACGTCGATCAAATTACTGTGACCGATATGTTTCAAAACAATCTGATGAACGACGACGACCTCTGGGGCAAGACTCTTTTGCGTGCGGCAGATAAAGAAGGAAACCCTCTTTCTGAGATGCCGCTCTATGTCGACGCGCGTGTCGTCCACGGTCTCGCGGAGGGAGAAATAGCGGCGATAGAAACCGAGGAGGGAATTCTTCCTCGCAGGGCCCTTCTGCACAAATTTTTGACGGATAAAATTTATGGGAAGGTCTTGCTTGACCTGGTCTTTTCGGAGGGAACGACCTCGCCCTTTGCGTCCGGGCAGGAGATCAACAAAACGATGATCGACGCTATCGTCGACTCCGAACCCAAGGAAATTTTTGTGCGTTCGCTCTCCTCGAAAGTCGTTGTCAAGCAGTTGATCCGTGAGGTCACTTTCGTACGAAAACTGCGTGAAAGCCCCGAATGTAAGCCCTTTATCCACGGCATTACGAAAGCGGCTCTTGCAACCGACAGCTTCCTGAGCGCGGCTTCCTTCCAGCAGACGGCGCAAATCTTGGCCGGAGCCGCGGTGAAGGGGCAGATCGACCCTCTGCACGGATTGAAGGAAAACGTGATCATCGGCCACCTGATCCCCGCGGGAACGGGCGCGGAGGTCTTCCGTAAACTCGACGCCGAGAAAGCGAACGAAGAACGGAAAACGGGCAAAGCTATTGATCGTCACAAAACCGTCGATCATCACAAAGCCATTGATCTTCAAGAATGAAAAAGCAAGAATAAAAAAGAATAAAGCAAAAAAGGGGCTCGCTTTCGGGCCTCTTTTTTTGGCCCATAGCGCGGCTCTCCTGTCTCTTTCTCCCAATCTCATTCTCTGTTTCGCCGACATTCAAGCTCAGGGAGGCTATTTGTTATTTGCTGTTTGCTGTTCGCTGTTCGCCCCCCGCGGAAAGCTCATCGAGCTCATCGATGTTCGATCTCCGATGAAATGAGAGAATATTTCTCCTATTTTTTGCTATACTTGACATGTCATATTGTCAATACCGTAATATTTCATGCCAAATGGAGTAAAACAATGAGAATTGTACGCCCCATAAAGGACGTAAGGAAAATAGAGACGATGAAGCGCATCTTAAAGCGGCAGAGTGTTCGGGATCTTTTACTTTTTGTCATGGGAATCAACACGGCGCTGCGTGTCAGCGATTTGTTGACCCTGACCGTGGGAGACGTTCGGGACAACAATGGAGTGTTTCGCAACTTTGTGAGAATGAAGGAAGCCAAGACGGGAAAGATAAAAGAATTTCCCCTCAATGCCGCGGTGTTGAAGGTTTTGAAACAATATGTGAGATCGGGAATGGATGACGACAGGTTTCTTTTTTTGTCCGCCAAAGGCGGAGCTCTGTCCCGGGTGCAGGCCTACCGGATTCTGAACGAAGCGGCGCAAAGGGTGGGGCTGGACGCGATAGGAACTCATACCCTGCGGAAGACATTCGGGTATCACACGTACCGGCAGACGAAAAACCTGGGCTTGGTCCAGAAATTGCTGAATCACAGCAGCAGCGTGGATACTTTGCGGTATATCGGAATAGAGCAGGAGGACATGGATGCCGCGTATTTGCAGCTGAACCTGTAGTTGTCCGAATTTTGCGTGCCGTTTCAGATTATGGGGGCGGCCTCGAATTCCGTTCGATTGCGCCCGGCGCTTTTTGCACGGTAAAGAGCCTCGTGGGCGCGCTGTACCAAAGTGACGACGTTGTCGTCCACCCTCAGGAAAGACACCCCCAAGGAGAGGGTGAGCGCTTTGTCTTTGTCCAGCGCACAGGTTTGTTTTTCGAAATTCTGACGGATGCGCTCGGCGACCAAAACCGTGGAGGGCAGCGTCCCGCCGGGCAGGATGATGCCGAATTCCCCGCTGTCGTAGCGCGCGGCAATGTCGCTTTCCCGAAGGAACTGCCGGATGAGCTTCGCCAAAAAAAGCATCATCTTGTCCCCCTCCGGGTAACCCCAGGTGTCGTTGAACCGCTGAAAATGATCGATGTCCATTATGATGAAAGCCAGCTGCTTCTCGTTGAGGTACGCGACGCGGACGTTTTCGTCCAAAAGGGCCAAGAAGTGGGCTTTGTTGTACAGGCCCGTTATGCCGTCTCTCTGGCTCAGGCTCTCATAGTGCGTGTCTTTTTTCTCGAGGGCAAAATAATTCTCGAAACGCCGCCGCGTCCCCGGAACCATCATCGAAGCCAAGAAAAGCGGGTCGAGCAGAAAAGAAATCATGGCGAAATACTCGAATACGTAGGTCGGCCAAACGAAAAAAATATTGATCAACAAAAACGCGAGCCCCGCCAAGAAGGCGATTCGAGAAAGCATGAACAAAAAGATCAGGCGATAACCTTGCCGAAGCTTGACGACTCCCATGGACGTAATGGAGGCGATCTCCAACAATGCGGAAAAAATCGCGAGGGCCAGCGATACGTAAACCACGCGCAAAAAAGACGTCAGAACTATTGCCGTACCCGTGAGAGCATGGAAGATAATCAACCGCCGAAGCCATGCGGGGCCAATGTTCAATTGCAACAGGTACTTGCAGAAAAGCGACGTAATGACGCAATGCAGCCCCAGGGAAAACCAGCATATAACGTAGACCGTCTCCGGGGTGAAGTAAAAATAATATTGGAAGTAACCGTTGAAGGCGAACAGGAAGAGAAGCGTACTCGACTGGCGCAGCACGGCGATGAAGTATCCCAGGTCTCCCGTCATGAAATAGAAAAAGAAATAAGCCAGAATCAATGCGGCTATGAAACTGTAAAAAACCATGTACCGGGTCAAGTATCCGACAAACAAGCCGTAAAAATCCTGCTCCGCTTGGATGGCGATGCCAAAACCCGTGGGGATGTTGGTTTTGATGTTCAAGTAGGCGTATCCTTCGTCGTAGGTTCCTCCCAAGCGGAAGGTGGGGTACCTGGACGGAAAGCTCCGAAGGGTGATGGGCGTGTCCAGTCCGTGAAACGAGTGCTTGAACTCTCCAGACGCCACGGGCAGGAAAAAGTCGACGCGCGAGATGTATTCGTTCCATAAAATCAGGATGCTCTCGTCGCCCCAAAAGGCTTTGGCGGCCTCCCGCAATTTTGCCATGGAGATACGAAGCCACAATGACTCCCCAAGGTTCCAGAAACGAATACCGTCCTCGGCAATGGGGCGAAAATCGTCGGAATACAGATTGGCTACTTGAAATACCCCGAAAGTGTTGTCCGGCAAAAACAGGTACTCGACGTCGTTGAAGTAGACTACGGGCTTTGCCTCGAACGCGAAAGCCGGCAGGCTCATGCTCCATAAACACACCCCAAAAACCAGGGCGCACAAAAACAACTTCCGCATCGGGAACTCCCACCTATTGTAATTCTGTAAAGAATATTTTTACTTATTTTAACGAACCTGTTTCACAAATTCAATATTACAATGCAAAAACTCCCCGGCGAGAAGGGGAGTTTTTGTCCTTCGCATCTTTCGCGCCTATGTTTTCCGTATTTTTTACTTCTTCGTGTACAAAAACGGCCCCGCGCTTTCGAACCCGATCTTCTTGTACTCGAAAATCTGCTCGGTCGAGCCCACCAAAAAATAGCCTCCAGGGGCCAGCGCGTTGTAAAACTTGGCATAAAGAGCGGCCTTCGTCTCCATCGTGAAATAGATGACCACGTTGCGGCACAAGATGACGTCGAAGCCCGTTCCAAAGGAGTCGTCGATCATGTTGAACCGCTTCCACGTGATGCGCCGTTTGATCTCCGAGTTGATCTGGTACGTCTCTCCTCCGTCCGACGTCGTGAAATATTTGTGAAGATAATCCGGAGGGGCATTCAGAAGCTGACGTTTCAAATATGTGCCCTTTTGGGCGATGGCCAGAGCTCCCTGGTCGATGTCGCAGGCCAGGACGGGGACCGACGCCTCCAGGCCGCAAACGGCCGACAAAATCGCCAAAGAATAGGGCTCCTCTCCCGTGGCGCACCCGGCGCTCCAAAGCTTGAGGCGGCGAGTCCCGCGCTTTTTGACGAGCTCGGGAAGAAGTTGGTCCCGCAGTTTCCACCACTGTTTGTCGTTACGAAAAAACTCCGAGACGTTGATCGTCAGGTAGTCCAGAAATTCCCGGAGCTTTTTGTCGTCGTTTTTGATCATGCTGAAGTAATCGTCGTAGGTTTTGACGTTCCAGCGATCTCTCAACATATGAACGCGCCGATGGATCTGATTTTTGTAAGAGTTCAAGTCCAAACCGATAATTTTACGAAGTTTTTGTTTGAAAGCCTCGTACTCGGGCGAATTGTAGAGACTGGGTTCCTCCATTCAGCAGCACCTCCTCTTGTAAACATGATTGCCTTGACTGAGCATGGCATACAAGGTTTGGACGGGGACTTCTCTCTCATCTTTCATTCTTCCATTATTTCTTTTTCTTTTACCTTAAAAGAATCGTCGATTTTCTTAATGAAGTCATCCGTAATGTCTTGCACGTCTTTACTGAATTTTTTCAACTCATCTTCCGTGATCTTGGAATCTTTTTCCATTTTTTTCAGCGCTTCCACGGCGTCTCGGCGATGGTTGCGGATAACGACCTTTGTTTCCTCGGCTTTTTTACTAACCAATTTCACCAGGTCCACCCGGCGTTCTTTCGTCAGCTCCGGCAGGGTCAGGCGCACGGACTCTCCGTCGTTTTGAGGGGTGATGCCCAGGTTGGACGCCAAAATGGCTTTCTCCACCGCTTTCAAGCCGCTTCGGTCGAAAGGCGAGATCAAAATTTTGCGCCCCTCGGGAATCGTGATGTTGGCTATTTGTTTGAGAGGCGTCTGGCTGCCGTAGTAGTCGACTTTAATGTCGCTGACCAAGCCTGGATGCGCGCGGCCCGTGCGTATGACCAGATATTCCCCCCGCAGAAACTCCAGCGCTTTATCCATCTTTTCCCGCAAATTTTTTACCACGGTCTTCGGCATTGTAAATCCTCCCTTCCGAGTCTTGTACAAAAAGTGAAACGCGAGCCTTGAACCTCGTGACCGACCGCGCTCAGAAAGACAGAACTCCTTCGGTTCCCCTCTCGATCTCGGTCACTCTCAGTCATGAACGATTGTACCAATTCGCCGGCCTTTTACAAGAAGGGACACCAGATTATCGCGTTCTAAAATATTCATGACGAGAATGGGAATCTTGTTTTCCATGCACAGAGAAAACGCGGAGGCGTCCATGATCTCGAAACGGCCGACCAGCGCGTCTTGATAAGAAATGTTCGGCAGCAGCCGCGCCGAGGCGTTTGCCCGCGGGTCGGCGTCGTATATTCCGTCGACCTTCGTCCCCTTGACCATACAGTCCACGTTCATCTCCGCCGCGCGCAGGGCGGCCGTGGTGTCCGTGGAGAAATAGGGCGACCCCGTGCCGGCCGCGAAGATCACGACCCGCCCCTTCTCCATATGGCGCAGCGCCCGGCGGCGGATGTAGGGCTCGGCTACGGATCGCATCTCGATTGCGGTCTGTACCCGGGTCGGGACGTTCAGCTGCTCCAGCACGTCCTGCAGGGCCAGAGCGTTGATGACCGTCCCCAGCATTCCCATGTAATCCGCCTGGACCCGTTCGATACCGAGTTTTTCCATGTCTTTGCCCCGCAGCATATTTCCTCCTCCCACCACCAGGGAAAGACTCACCCCCGCTTCGCGGACGGCCGCAATTTCTTCTCCGATGCGACGCACGGTTTCGAAGTTCAAGCCGAAACTTTTGTCGCCGGCCAACACCTCACCCGACAATTTGAGCAACACACGAGAATACTTCGGCATAATGGACATCCCTCCAGATAGAAAGTCAATCGAGAAAATCAAACAGTTCGCATCGCTGCCGTTTGTCCGCTGCAAAAAGACTCCGGCGCGGAAAAGACTATCCACGCCGGAGCCCGTTATTTAGCCATCTCTTGCCCGAACGACCTCTATTCCCCGATCATAAATCTGGAGAATCTTCGAATGACGATATTCTCACCCATCTTGGCGATAATCTCGACGAGCAGGTCCTTGATCTTCTTGCTGCCGTCCCGGATATAAGGCTGCTCCAAAAGACAGGTGTTTTCGTAAAACTTATTGACCTTGCCCTCGATGATTTTGTCGAGGCGGTTCGCCGGCTTGCCTTCATCGATCAGCTGCTGGCGGTAAATGGCTTTTTCGCGCTCGAGATCTTCCGGCGGAACGTCCTCCGGTTTGAGGTAAAGAGGGTTTGCGGCGGTGATGTGCATCGCCAGCTCATGGCCCAGTTCGTTGAACTCGTCGGTTTTCGCCACGAAATCCGTTTCGCTGTTCAGCTCCACCAAAGCGCCCACCTTGAAATTGGTGTGGACGTAATGGAAAACGCGCCCGTCCGAAGCCGTTCTGGACGCTTTTTTAGCGGCCTTCGCCAGCCCCTTTTCGCGCAGATAATCTATCGCCTTTTCGATTTCCCCGCCCGTTTCGGCCAGAGCTGCCTTGCAGTCCATCATGCCGGCTCCCGTGCGCTCTCTCAATTCTTTTACGACATTTGCAGCAATTTCAGCCATCAGAACAATCTCCCCTCTAACCGTCTCGTTTACTGACCATCGCGGCTATGCGTCTTCGCGGCTTTCAGTATCGTAAGCCTCGTGCAGGCGTTCTTTCACGGCGATGATATCTTTTTCGGAGACGTCGACGGGTGCCGGCGCGGCAACTTTTTCCGGCACCGGCTCCGCCGCGTCTTCGCCCTGCTTGCCCTCGATGATGGCGCTGGCCATCAACCCGGCGATCAGCTTGATGGCGCGGATGGCGTCATCGTTGCCGGGAATGGGGTAGTCGATCACCTCGGGATCGCAGTTCGTGTCCACGATGGAAATCACCGGAATGCCCAGTTTGCGCGCTTCGGCGATGGCGTTTTCCTCACGTCTCGGGTCGATGAGAAAAAGAGCGTCAGGGACGTCGTTCATCTTCGCGATGCCCCCCAGGTACTTCTCCAGTTTGGCCTGCTCTTTGCGCAGAGTGGCCACTTCCTTCTTGGAGAACGAGTCCCACGTGTTGTCCTCGTCGTATCTGCGAAGCTCGATCATGCGATGCACCCGTTTCCGAATGGTGGGGAAGTTGGTCATCAACCCGCCCAACCAGCGTTGATTGATGTAATGCTGTCCGCACCGCAGGGCTTCTTCGCGAATGGTATCCTGCGCCTGACGCTTGGTTCCGACGAAAAGGACGGTACCGCCCTCCGCCGAGACCCCGCGAACGAAATCGTAGGCCTTGTCCAGTCCCCTCACGGTCTTCTGCAGGTCGATGATATAGACCCCGTTCCGTTCCGTGAAGATGTAGGGCTTCATCTTGGGGTTCCAACGTCTCGTCTGATGCCCAAAGTGCACCCCACACTCCAATAACTGCTTCATACTCACGACTGCCAATTTCCCAACCTCCTCGATGGTTATTCCTCCACAGAGGCGCACAAAAATTTCGCCCTCAAAAACGCTCCCGCCGGATTTTTCGATTTTTCCTTTCACCCGGGACGGCGTCCTCTTGCGCGAAACACCCCTTTATGCACCTTCGCCCTGTGTGTGTTCTGAACACGTGCATGAGTATAACATGAAAACCCACGAGCCCATACAGGGTTCGAACGATCATATTTATTATATTTTATATATTTTATCCAAGGCGCGGGAGATGTCTTCCACGATGTCGTCCGCGTCCTCCAGTCCTATCGAAAAACGGAGCTGCCCTGGGGCGATGCCCGCCTCCGCCAGGGCGTCCTCGCTGTAGGAGCGGTGGGACGTCTTGACCGGGTAGGAGACGGTGGTGGCGGTTCCGGCCAGGCTGGGGACGAAAGCGATCATCCGGAG
>JAISWV010000284.1 GCA_031270755.1 Synergistaceae bacterium | reverse complement strand
CCCATGGCCATGGGACGCGAGCCTTATTGCAAAGTCTACGTGGCGGGCGACGAGGGAACGTTCTTTTACGACTGGAAAGAACATTCTTTAAAGGAGATCTCCAAAGACAACGTCAAAGGCACGATCGGAAGACAGCCTTTTGTGGCAAAAGCGTCGTACGTGCTGATTTTCGTGACTGACGGAAAAGCCCTGGGGAATTTGAACAACCCGCGAACTGAAGAGTGGGGTCACGTGGCCGTGGGCGCCATGACGCAAAACGTTTATTTGGCGGCGGACTCGCTGAATATCGGCGTGCGTTACATAGCCTCGCTCTCGGCCGACGTGGCGCGCGCTTCTCTCGAATTGGAAGAGGGCGACGTCCCCATCTGCATCGTGCCCATCGGGAAGAGATAGCGGCAAGAGTGGAAAAAACGATACGAATACAGGTGGGGTGCCTCGGCGACGTCGACGAAGAGCTGTGGGAGCGGGGAGGGCGGGTTCACGATCGGGCGGGAGGCGCGGCGTGCGCCTGGAGTTGCGGGGAAAGATCCACGAATGACCCGCTTTTGGCTCTCTTGCCCGACACGCGCCAGGTTGCGGATTTCATCTCGGACCGGCAGTCGCTTTTTCCGGATTCCCCCGCCCATCTTCTGAACGAGCTGCCTTTGACCGCCCAGACCATAGGCAGCCGCCCTCTGCTCCTGCAGCGGGGCGAAACAGTTCAGCGATGGATCCGTCAGGGCGGTGTTATGGTGGCGACGCCCGGCGCTCTTATGGCGCCCTGTCTGCTGGGTGACGATGAGTTGCTGCTGAAACGCGGCGAGGACTACACGAGAGACCGGCTCATCGCATGGCTGGAGCGCAGCGGGTACCAACGGTCGGATCTCGTCTGGTCGCCGGGCCAGTATATTCTCCGGGGGTTTATCATGGACGTTTTCGACCCCGTCCACGCGCTGCCTCTGAGGTTTGAATTTTTCGACGAGACCTTGGAGCGCATCCGCGCTTTTCACCCCGGAAGCCAAAAAAGCGTGGCAGAGTTGGACGATATCGAACTGCACAGCGTCTCTGCCGCCAGAAGCGCGACGATCGTTTCGCTGCTGCCTGGCGGCGCCCGCATGGTGCTGTACGAACCTCAGAAGATCGAGAGCCAGGCGAATTCGTATCATTGGTTGTGGGAAGAACTTTGCAAAGAGGTGAACGTGGACGTCATTCCTTCCTGGGACGACGTTTTTATGGAGTTTGCCCGCCGCCCACGGCTGCGCGTGACCCGTGCCGTGGAAATGGCCGACGTGGAACTCGACATCGACGACTGTCCTCCTTTTAAAGGGGATTTCGCCGCGTTGCCGCGCCTTTGCGACGACCTCCACGCGCGGGGTTATCGCGTCGAGGCAATCAGCTCCAATCCCCGTTTCTTGGATAAAGAAAACGGGCCTTTCTCATGTATGCCTTTTGTCGAGGTCAGATCCGGGCGGCTTTCGTCGGGGTTCGTCGACCGAACGGCGAAAAAGGCGTTTTTCTCCGATCGCGAACTGGCCGGCGTTTCGGCGGCTCCGAGCACGACGTGGCGGGCTCCTGCCGAATGGCGTGACCGGCTGGCCAGTGGCCAGTTGGTGGTGCACGAAGACTACGGCGTGGCGGTTTTTCGCGGAATCGAGGAGATCGTCACAGGCGGAGAGATGCTGGACGCCATTACCCTCGAGTTCGCGGAAAACAAACGCCTGCTGGTTCCCGTGCTCCAGTTCCACAAGCTGACGCCCCTGCCCGAGCACGAAGGAGACGAGACGCCCCTGGACGCACTTACGGGGACCCGGTGGCGCAAGTCGGTGGAAAAAGACCGGGAACGGGCGCGCGAAGAGGCCCGCATCTTGATGGAGCTTTTTGCCAAGCGGGAACTGGAGCGCCGCGAGCCCTTCGGCAACATCGACGACCTCTACCGCGACTTCGTGGCGGCTTTTCCCCACCCCGAAACCGCCGACCAACTCAAGGCCGTGGCGGACATCATGGAGGACATGGATCAACCTTTCCCGATGGATCGCCTTCTGGTGGGCGACGTGGGATTCGGCAAAACGGAGGTCGCCATGCGCGCTGCGTTCCGCACGGTGGCGGCCGGCAAGCAGGTCTGTGTCCTCGTTCCGACGACGATTCTGGCCCAGCAGCACTACACGACCTTTACGGCGCGTATGTCCGGGTTTTCCATCAAAATCGGCCTTTTGTCGCGCTTCGTGACGAAGACGAAAGCGACCCGCACGTTGGAGAACGCCATGAGCGGCACTGTGGACATCGTGATCGGGACTCACAAGCTGCTGCAAAAGGGGATCGGTTTCCGCGACCTGGGGCTTCTGGTGATCGACGAGGAACATCGGTTCGGGGTCATGCACAAGGAGTCCTTGAAACGGACCTACGGCGCCGTGGATATCCTGAGTCTTTCGGCCACGCCGATACCCCGGACCTTGGCGCTCTCGCTGAGGGGGCTGCGGGGTATCTCCGTGCTTTCGACGCCGCCCAACGACCGCCTGCCCGTCACGACCTTCGCCGGCCCCTGGCAGATATCCCTGGTCCGCAAGGCCATCACTCACGAGCTGACGCGAGGAGGTCAAGTGTATTTCGTCACAAACCGGATATCCCGCATGGAACAGCAAATGGCGGTCTTATCGGCTTTTTTCCCCGACGCGCGGATACGCATCGCCCACGGCCAGATGCCGGAACGCGAACTGGAGAGCACGATGCTCGACTTTTACGACGGGGAGATCGATATCTTGCTCTGTACCACCATCATCGAAAGCGGGCTCGACGTGGGAAGCGCCAACACCATCATCGTCGACGACTCCCAGGAACTGGGGCTCGCCCAGATGTACCAGCTCCGAGGGCGCGTGGGGCGGCGCGGGGAAAACGCGTTTGCCTACTTTTTCTACCCCGAAAAAGAAGAACTCCGCAGAGAGACCGCCGACCGCCTGGAGGCCATATCCAGCTTGACGGGGCTGGGATCGGGTTACACTTTGGCGAGGCGCGACCTGGAGATCCGAGGCTCGGGTGAAATCGGGGGGATCCGGCAGCACGGCAACAACAAAACCGGCGGGTTCCATTTTTTCTACCGTATGCTGGAACAGGAAATCGCAAGGCTGCGCGGGCAAGTTCTGGCTCAGACGGAGCTTTCTTTCGACCAAGGCGGCTCCATACCGGCTTTTTATATTCCCCAAGACAGCGTCCGAGTGACCCTCTATCGACGCCTCTTGAAATCCGTGGACCTGGACGAAATAGACGCCCTCGAGCAAGAAATGGAAGACCGCTTCGGTCCCTTGCCGGAACCGGTGCAGTATCTGGTCGACCTGACGGCGATACGCAACTGCGGTGCGAGCGTGGGTCTAAAAAGCGTACATGTCACTCGGCAAAGCACAAAGGCCAAGGGCAATTTGAAAGAGGTTGGCGTGTTCCTGAAGGGCAAGCGCGGCTGGACGCTGCTGGGCGACAACGCCCTGGGCCCCGGCGGCCCGGGAGGCGTCAGGATCTTCGCCGAGGCGATGAAGAACGTCCCAAAAGGACCGGGCGCGTAACGTTGATTTTGCGCGACAATTTTCGACAGG
Organism: Synergistaceae bacterium; assembly: GCA_031270755.1. Classification (GTDB taxonomy): domain Bacteria; phylum Synergistota; class Synergistia; order Synergistales; family Aminobacteriaceae; genus JAISLU01. The sequence continues at coordinate 4,058 of JAISWV010000284.1, read as the reverse complement.
TCTTGTTGCGTCAGAAATTTGCGAAGATACGGACGTAATTGACAATCAGCGGCTATAGTTATATCATGATGGAGTCGTTTTTTAGATGATGACGTGTTGGTCTTGGTCTTGCCAATAATGAAGATGGGTCGTATCAACATGTGAAGTGATGGCTATCCTTGACAGAGGATGGCTATTTTTTATAACGTAAGGGAGGATTGGGTGTTGTCGCCAAAAGGAGTTCATTTCATTGTGGAAGCTTCAGGGTGCGGAGAAGTTATAACCGATGTCGCCAAGCTGCAGGATATTCTCGTAGAGGCAGCCAAGCAGGCGAATGCTCAGGTCTGGTCTGTTTCGTTCAATCGTTTCCCCCCCGATGGGGTCAGCGGTGTAGTGGTTATCAGCGAGTCTCATTTGTCGGTGCATACATGGCCTGAAGAAAGGTATATGGCCCTCGATATCTACACCTGCGGGGCGAAAAGCATGCCCTTCAAAGCCGTGGAATACGTTCTGCAGATGACCGACGCGAAGCGCAGTCATATCACGGAGATCACGAGAGGGCTTGACGACAACGATCAAATTTTTTACCACTCTTTTATCACGTGGGAAGAAATTCTCAAGAAAAATGGTTCTTCTTAGTGATTGCAGCGGGTTGTGTAGTCATGTGCTGAAAAAGCCTAAAGCCCGCAGTTGACGAATGAGATTTTGGGGAGTGTTGAAGAGGTAACGACGTCGCGCAAAAAAGTTCCCATATTGCAAGGGGGGCTTTGCGGTAAGATCATTTAGGAAAACAATACTCCCCGGATTTTTTGTGTCGCGGTCGCGATTTTGGCGCGGTTAAGTTTTTGGCAGCCCGCCAAACGCCTTGGAGGGGTATGCGCGGGCGCAGTGTTTCAAATCCGCGTGCGCAATCTCCCACTCCGATCTTCGCAGCGCTCCCTCCCGTTCGACCGCTGTACGATCTTTGCTGTCTCTCGATCCGCAAAAATTCGGCAAATTTTGTCGTGATAAAATAAAAATTGCCTGAGGAGGTGTGAATGCGATGGGGACAATGTCAGAAACGAATGACCCCCAAATGGGTCTCACATTTGAAAAGGTCTGGGCAGCGCTGCTGAAGTCGCGCGAGGACTTCGATCGGGGAATGCGAGAATCGCGCGAAGAATTCGATCGACGGATGCGAGAAACCGACCGGCAAATTGGAAGGTTGGGGAGAAAATTCGGCAGTGTGGTAGAACATTTGGTCGCGCCCAATCTCGTGGAAAAATTCAACGCTTTGGGTTTTGTTTTCACTAAATATGGTCTCGACATCGCAATTTCGGATAAAACAAGGAAGCTCGCGACTGAGATCGACGTTTTTCTCGAAAACGGAGACTGCGCCATAGCGGTGGAAGTCAAGGCGCAACCGAAAATTGACGATATAAAAGAACACGTCGAGAGAATGGAAACCCTCCGGCGCTACGCGGATGCGCACCAGGACGCGCGAAAGTTTTACGGTGCCGTGGCGGGAGCTGTCGTACACGACAATGTAAAAGAATATGCTTTGAAGACCGGTTTTTATGTGATCTCTCAGTCGGGAGACACCATGAACATCGATGTACCGAAGGACTTTGGGGCACGAGTGTGGTAGAGCTGTTCCGCCACGACCTGCAGCTTCGTTTTCATCCTGTTCGCAGGGATAATGCGGGCTTCGGATGCCGCCTCGGGATTCTTTCCGTACTGTTCGCCGGAGCAGTGGCGATGTTGGCCGTCGCCCTGCTGTGCAAGTGGAGCGTTGCCGTTTCGGCCTGCGTCGTATCGTCGCCTATCCGGCGCTCTTCGCCATCGCCTCGAGAATGCTCTCCGCCGTGGGGGAACATCCGCAGCTGAAAGCAGGGAAATTTGTCCATCGCTCCTTATTTCCCCCAAAGGCCTCGTTTTTTCGTTCTGGCCTCTTCTTGAAACTTTGCGAAGAGGCTGGCGTATTTGGAGTTGGGCTGGATCGTCATCACTTTGCCGTAGCCTTCCAAAATCAAACGGGCGTTGAACATGCCGCCGCGAATCGCCTCTTCGCCCGAGCCGGGCTTCGTCAGCCACACGTAGGCCAGGTGGCGGTTGTATCTGTCGAGGGGCGCCACGTCGTACTCCAGCCAGACGGTTTTGTTCGTCAGCGTCGTCTTCGTGAAGTTCGACGCCTCCTTGCCGTAAAACTGCACGGGCTTCTTGGGGTGTACGGTCTCCGGCGTGTCGACGCCCAGCAGGCGAATCGTTCGCTTATCGCCCGCCACTGTGACTTGAATCGTGTCTCCGTCCGTCACTCGCGTGACCACGCCGGTCAGAACGTCTCCGTCGGGAGCAAAAAACAAATAAAAAACGCCCAGCAGCAGAGCGCCGATTAAAGATATCAATTTTTTTGCCGTGATGCGGGGAAGCAATCCCTGAAATAACCCGCGCCTGCGTCTTCTTCTTTTCAAAGCCCGACAACCTCTCCATAATGAAAGATGAAAATGATGAAATTGGTCCACGCCATAAAAAGCGGGGCGGAATCGTTCATCTTGACTCGCCCCGCGCTCCGGTCTTATTTTACCGCCATTTCCGCCATTTCACTTCGTCATTCTATCGTGATATTCTCTCTCGTCGGGCCGACGAAACGAACTCCCGGGTTGTACATGCCCTCGGCGGCCAGGGGCGGGACCACGAAACCGCCCCTGGTGACGGCCCGCACCTGGAAGCGGTAGTCGGTCTTCCGCGACAGGCGGTCGATGAACAGGAGCAGACGGTCGTCGCGCACATCGTAACGCACGCCTGGAGTTTCCTGCTCTTCGCCGCCCTTCAGCCGGGGATTCTCGATCTCCAGCCCCGCGGGCAGAAGATAGGAAACCGCCACGTCGCCGATAGAAACACTGGGAGTCAGGCTCAAGGCTACGGTGATCTTCGTCCCTTGCGCGATAGGCTGGTCGAGGGGCAGAAGGTTTCCCTCGGCGTCCGCCCAGGCGCACTCCACGGTGAGCCCTCTGCTTTCCGGCGCCGGAGCGGACAGGGGAGTGCCCGTGACGTTCCAGGAGTAGTAGCCGCTGCCGGTTCCTGTCGCGCGGATAGTGGGAGAAGCGGAAAGTCCCGAGATTTCAACGGAGTGTTTTTCTCTTTCTCCGCCGCTGCGGAACGAAAGGATTTTTTTCCCGTCCCCGCCCCCGTCCCGGCCCTGGTCCGTCAGAACGCCTTGGAGCTCGCTTTTTTCATAGCCCGTTTTGACGAGGTAGCGCCCCAGCGCCATAGCGGCAGCCGCGTTTTCCTGGGTGCTGTACCACAGGTTTTTCTTTCCCAGGTCCAGAAGCAATTGCACGAGCTTCGTTGTCTCGATCGCCTTGGGCTCCACCTCCGACCAGATTGACAACAGCTGAGCGGTGTTGCGTACATTGGAGTCGAGAGTTTCGTAAAGGGCCTCGGTCGCCAGGGTCTCATTGCCGCTCCAGTTCCCCAACTCTCTCAGGGCGTCCGCCCTGCCCTCCACGAGGGCGTAAGTGCCGGCCAGCCAGATGCGCCCGGAAGGCCACATATCGTTTCTGTTTTCCTTCAAGTAGTGCAACCAGCCCAAAGGCTTCTCCCCATTTAGAGCCAAGACGTAGGCGGCGTAGGCTTTGGTGGTGAAATCGTCCGTTACCCGATACCGGTAGTCGGAGCTGCCCGGGATGGAGGCCAAAAACTGCTTCAGCCAGTTGACCGAACTCTTCAGCATTTCCTCGGGGTAGTCGACGCCCGCTTTTCTGGCCTCCACCAGGAAATGCGCCGCGTAGACGCTGCCCCAGTTGTAGGGTGTCCCATCTCCGGGCCATTTTGCGAAAGAGCCGTCGTAAAGCTGCATCGCCTGAATGCGGGCAAGAGCGGCACCGGTCTTGAGCTTCACGGCGTTGCTGTCGACCAAAAGGGGATCGATCTCGGAAATCGCGTCGGGCAAAACCAAGAAAGGCCACGCCGTCGAAAGCGTCTGTTCGAGGCACCCGTGGGGGTAGGCCGTCAAGAAGCTGGTGGCCTTCGTCAAATCCACGAGGGGGGTGTCGGCGAGAATCAGCTTCCCTGTGACAGGCTCGGCAAAATCGTCTTTG
>JAISWV010000154.1 GCA_031270755.1 Synergistaceae bacterium | reverse complement strand
AAAGGCTCTCTTTTTCCGGGGCCCATATTTTGGTGTTATGGACAAAACAAAAACAATTCTGAGTCTGCGTGGCGTCGGCAAACAATTTTACGGCAACCGGGTGTTGTCCGATGTTTCTTTTGATGTGGCCACAGGAGAAATTGTGGGACTTGTGGGAGAGAACGGCGCGGGCAAATCCACCCTTATGAAAATTCTCTTCTCCATGCCTGAAATACACGAGACCGGCGGCTATGAGGGCAGCATCCTGTGGAACGATCGGGAAGTCAGCTTCAAAAGCCCTTTCGATGCGCTCGAGGCCGGTATAGGCATGGTCCATCAGGAATTTTCACTTATCCCGGGATTCTCGACGACGGAAAACATTTTTCTTAACCGTGAATTGCTGAATAAATCCGTTCTGACCGATATTTTCAGTTCCCGCATCAGCATGCTTGACCGCGGAACGATGACGGAGTTCTCTAAAAAAGTGATCGACAAACTCGGAGTGGCTATCGATCCCGATATGCTCGTCAGGAAAATGTCCGTGGGACATAAGCAATTCACGGAAATTGCCCGCGAACTTTCACGGGACAAAGTCAGGCTCATTGTTCTTGACGAACCCACCGCCGTGTTGACGGAAAGCGAAGCCGAGGTTTTGCTCTCGTCTTTGCGCCTGCTGGCCGCGGAAGGGATCGCCATCATTTTCATCTCGCATCGGCTCCGCGAGGTCGTGGAGCTTTGCGACCGAGTGGTGGTGCTGCGGGACGGGCAGAAAATCGAGGAATTCCCAGCCAGGGGAAGTTCGGTCAAAACTATCGCCTCTCTTATGGTGGGGCGCGCAGTGGAGACCCAGGAGCAGGGCGAAACCGGAGTATATGCGGAGGATAACGAAAAACCGCCGGCTCTGTCGGTGGAGCGACTGTGGGTCGATATGCCCGGCGAACCCGTACGTGACGTTACCTTTTCTGTGAAAAAAGGTGAAATTTTTGGTATCGGCGGTCTGGCGGGCCAGGGTAAACTCGGTATTCCCAACGGCATCATGGGATTGTCGCCGGCAGGCGGCATTGTCACGCTGCACGGGAAGCCCGTGCGGATGGGTTTGCCCCGCACGGCGCTTGAGCTGGGCATGGCCTTTGTTTCCGAAGACCGCCGTGGCGTCGGTTTGCTGCTTGACGAGGGTATTGACTGGAACATTACATTCTCAGCCATGCAGGTGCGTAACAAATTTTTAAAACCGATTTTGGGCGGCCTTTTCCAGTGGCGTTTGGACCGGGAGATGACCGCTTTTGCGAACGAGTATATCCGCCTGTTGGACATCAAATGTACCGGCTCCCATCAGCGTGTGGGGAACCTGTCCGGCGGGAACCAGCAAAAGGTCTGTCTCGCCAAAGCCTTTGCCCTGCAGCCTGACGTTCTTTTCGTTTCCGAACCCACGCGCGGCATTGACGTCGGCGCGAAGTTCATCGTGCTGGAGACCCTTAAAAAGTACAACAGCGAATATGGCACCACCATTATCATGGTTTCCAGCGAATTGGAAGAACTGCGTTCCATCTGTCAGCGTATCGCCATTGTTTACGAGGGGCGTATTGAAGGGATTCTGCCCCATACGGCGCCGCTTTCGGAATTCGGAGGTCTAATGGCGGGCGCTGATGATGAAAGTCCCGCCGCATCCGTCAGGAGAAGTGAGCAATAATGGAGCAAATCAAACGTTTTATCGCCGACTTTGGCTTACCTCGAGTGATTATCGCCGTATACCTGCTGGGGCTTTTCCTGATGACCCCGATGGTGGATGTCAGTTTGTGGGGCGCGCTGTCTGACGTGTTTACCAGGATTGGCATGAATGGGATTATGGTTCTGGCGCTTATTCCCATGATTCAGTCCGGATGCGGCCTGAATTTCGGGTTGTCGCTGGGCGTCATCGCCGGTCTGCTGGGCGCCACTTTCAGTATTGAGATGGGCTATGTCGGTGTGTGGGGGTTCATCTTCGCTATTCTTGTATCGCAGGTATTCGGAGCAATTTTCGGGTTTGGATACGGAACCCTGCTGAACTGCGTGAAGGGCGGGGAGATGATGATCGCCACCTACGTCGGTTTTTCCTCTGTTATGATCATGTCGATCGCCTGGCTGGTGTTGCCTTATAAAAGTCCGGTGATGATTTGGGGTTACGGTGGTGAAGGCCTGCGGACGACCATCTCCGTCGAAGGATTCTGGAGGCATATTCTCGATGATTTTCTGTCTTTCCCGATTGCCGGTTACAGGTTCCCGACCGGAGCCATTCTCTTTTTTATACTCGTTTCCTTTGTGATTTGGGCTTTTTTTCACCTGAAAACCGGAACGGCCATGACGGCAGTGGGGTCAAATCCAATTTATGCCCGAGCCTCGGGGATCAGCGTCAACAGGATGCGCATCATCAGCGTGATCATTTCCACCATGCTCGGAGCCATGGGAATTATCGTCTACCAGCAGAGCTTCGGCTTTATCCAATTGTATGACGGCCCTCTCTACATGGCGTTTCCGGCCGTCGCTGCCATACTCATCGGCGGCGCCGGGGTCAACAAGGCCTCGTTGACCAACGTATTCCTTGGAGTGACGCTCTACCAGGGAATTCTGACCATGACGCCGCTCATATTCAACGCGGTACTCAAATTGGACATGTCCGACGTAATCCGCATCATCGTTTCCAACGGCATGATCCTGTATGCCCTGACCCGTAAGATGAAGGTGCTGAAATGAAAAGGCTGCGTCTTTTCTTTATCGAAAATGCCGTTGTCATTCTCTTCGTCATTCTGATTTCCATTGCCATTCCCGCCTCGCGGCTGCCGGGCAAATTTCTGTTGCAGGAAATTCTGACACGTCTGGGACGCAGTTCTTTCCTGGTGATTGCTCTGCTTTTGCCGATCATGGCCGGCATGGGACTGAATTTTGGCATGGTGTTGGGCGCGATGGCCGGCCAAATCGGGCTTATCTTTGTTATGGACTGGGAAATTATCGGTATTCCCGGCCTTCTGCTGGCGATGCTCATCTCTCTTCCCATCTCGATTTTTCTGGGCTGGCTGTGCGGCTCGATCATGAACAGGGCCAAAGGAAGGGAAATGGTGACGGGCTTCATTCTGGGCTTTTTCATGAACGGCATCTACATGCTGTTCGCGCTCTACGCCATGGGCAGCATCATTCCCGTCATGAACCCGGAACTGCTGCTTTCGCGCGGGTACGGAATCCGCAACGTCGTGGATCTCATCAGCGTGCGGCAGGCCCTGGAGACGTTCATTCCGCTCAGAGTCGCCGGGCTGAACATTCCCGTTCTCAACTATCTTCTCATCGCGGGGGTCAGCGTCTTCATCGTTTGGTTCAGAAAGACCAAGTTCGGACAGGATATGCGGGCCGCGGGGCAGGATCGCGCGGTAGCGGGCGCCGCCGGCATAGCGGTCGACCGCACCCGCATAATAGCCGTCATCGTCTCGACGGTGCTGGCGGGCTTCGGGCAGATCATTTTTTTGCAGAACCTCGGCACCATCAATACCACCAACTCCCATGAGCAGATCGGCCTGTTCTCCATCGCCACTCTGCTCATCGGCGGCGCGTCCGTCACCAAGGCGTCGATTCCCAACGCGTTTGTCGGCGTGGTTCTCTTTCACCTCCTGTTTCTCGTCGCGCCGATGGCCGGCAAGAACCTCATCGGTTCGGCCATGCTGGGGGAATACTTCCGGCAGTTCGTCAGCTACGGGGTGATCGCGGTGGCGCTGGTTTTGTACGAATGGAAACGGCTGGCCCAGGAAGAGAACTCGCGCTCCAGGCTGTGGGGCGGAAAGGCGGATGCGCTATGACCTCGCGCAGCTCGATTCCGCGCAGTTCGATTCAGAGAACAGGCGTCGTGCTCGCGCTGATCGTCTTTGCGGCGTGTCTTTTCTATATCGGCAAAGGACACGTGCTGTTCCTCGATACGAACGGGATAACGATCGACGGCAAGGAATTTCGTTCCTATGCGTCCGTCACCGTCAGCGTCGACGGCAAAGAACTCGATTCTCCCATGGGCCGCGCCGAGCGCGCGATGGTCACCGTCAGCGGCCCCAGGCACAAGATCGTGATCGCGGACGACGCCGGCGCCGGCAATAAAGTGGAGAAAACTTTCACCATCCCCACGTTCACGGGCAGGGTCCTTGTTTCTATTCCCGCCCTTCTCGGCGGCGCGCCGGCGGAACACTGGATCGCTCCGTTCACGCCCCGCCCCGCGGAGCGCGCGCCCGCGGAAAAAATGCAGCGCTACCAGGACCCGGGCCGCGAATAAATCCATGCGGACGGAGTTTCTTCCCATCTCCCGCGCCGGCATGGAGGCGCGGGGATGGAGCGAACTCGACTTCCTGTTCGTGACGGGGGACGCTTACGTCGACCACCCCAGCTTCGCGATGGCGCTCATCGGGCGGCTGTTGGAGCGCCGCGGCTGGCGCGTCGGGATCGCCGCGCAGCCCGATTGGCGGAAACGGGAGGATTTTCTGGTCATGGGGCGTCCCCGGCTGGGGGTGCTGGTCGGGGCGGGGAACCTCGACTCCATGCTGGGCAAGCTGACGGCCGGCCGAAAGGCGCGCGGGACGGACGCCTATTCGCCCGGCGGCGCGGCCGGGCGGCGTCCCGACCGCGCCACGATCGTCTACTGCCAGAAAATCCGCGAAATCTGGGGCGGCATCCCCCTGATCATCGGAGGGGTGGAGGCCGGACTGAGGCGTTTCGCGCACTACGACTACTGGTCGGACTCCCTGAGGCGC
>JAISWV010000119.1 GCA_031270755.1 Synergistaceae bacterium | reverse complement strand
CCCTCGGCCAACACCAGAGGTTTCCCGACCTCGAAGGGCGTCGATTCGTCGGTCAGCACGGGAAGGTCGTTGCGGTTGAGGCGAATATACACGGGTCCCTTGTGGGCTGCCGCCGCCTGGACGGCCTTGGCAACCTCCACGGCGTCCACGGGGGCCAAAACGGTCATGTTGGGCAAAACGCTCATGATGGCCATATCTTCGATGGCCTGGTGCGTGGCCCCGTCTCCGAAGTCGGAAAGCCCCGCGCTGGAACCGATAATTTTGACGTTCAAGTTCGGCAGGCAGACCCCCTGCCGGATTTGATCGAAGGGACGTCCCGCCGCGAACACCGCGAAAGTGTGGACGAAGGGCGTTTTGCCGCACAAAGCAAGCCCCGCCGCGACGGAAACCATGTTGGCCTCCCCGATGCCCATTTCAAGATACTGACCGGGCAGGTTTTTTTCGATTTGGACGGACTGGGTGGAGGTGCAGAGGTCCGCGTCCAGCGCCACCACGTTCCGGTCGGTCTTGGCCAGTGCCAGAAGCGCCAGCCCGTAAGCGGTGCGGGGATTTTTCTCCTGTTTTTTCTCGCTGCTATCCATTTTGCTCACCTGCTCCATGCCGATTTTGATCTCACATCGCCATCACGGACGCGATGGCTTTTTCCCGCTCTTCGGCCGTGAGAAGATTGTTGTGGTACGTGTGCGTGTTCTCCGCGAAACTCACGCCCTTTCCTTTGACCGTGCGCGCGACGACCGCCGTCGGACACCCTCTCACGTCCGTGGCTTTGTCCAAAGCCCGCCCGATGTCCGCCACGTCGTGACCGTCAATTTCGAAGGTTTTCCAGCCAAAAGCGGCGAATCGTCCGGGGATGTTGCCAATGGCGTAGCGATCACGGGTTCTTCCCATGGCCTGCACTCCGTTCATGTCCACAATCACCGTGAGGTTGGACAGGGCGTAGTGATTGGCAGCCATGACAGCCTCCCAAATTTGCCCCTCCGCCAGCTCTCCGTCTCCGACGAGGACGTAGACGTGATAGTCGAGGTTGTCCATCCTGCTGGCCAGGGCCATCCCCACGCCCATGGACAAACCCTGACCCAGGGAGCCGGTGTTGGCCTCGACGCCCGGGGTCTCCCTTTCGGGGTGCCCCTGCAGGAGGCTGCCCAGGCTCTTGGCTGTGGCGAGGACCTTTTTGTCGAAGTACCCGGCCTCGGCCAGGGCGGCGTACTGCGCCAGCACGGAGTGCCCCTTGCTCATAACGAAGCGGTCGCGGTTCGGATCGTCCCGCTTCTCCGGCGAATGGCGCATCTTGTAAAAATACAAGACCGCCACGATATCCGCGCAGGACATGGATCCTCCCACATGCCCCCTGTTGCCGACGCCAAGAGCGTCGATAATCCCCAGTCGAACCCGGCGCGCCTTGTCTTTGAGAAAATCGAGAGAACTTTGCAGGTCTTTGTCCACTTCTGGAAAACCTCCTTACTTGATTGAAACTTGATTGAAATTCATAATTGAGATCACGATGTTTTCATTTTTCTTTCAGAAGCGAGGAAATGGAGTTTTTCGTCTCGCTGACGTGCTCGTACATGACCAATTGCGCTTGATCTTTGTCTCGTTTTTCGAAAGCCTGGATGATCTGCTCGTGGTACTGCAGGGCTTTCTTACGTCTTTGGGAATAAGAAGCGGAGATAATTTGCTGTTTCAGAAGAGACTCGCGGATCAAGTCGAAGGAATGAGCAAAAAGAACATTGCGGGACGCCTGAGCGATCACTCCGTGAAAGTTCACGTCCATCTCGGCAAACTCGGGACACTTCTCCTCGGACGAAATACCCGCCGCCTGACGTTCGACGCAGGAAATCAACTCCCCGATCTCCCGGTCCGTGATCCGCTCCGCGGCCAGGGCCGCGCAGTAAGGCTCGTAGCCCACCCTGAACTCCATGACGTGAAGGACATCCCGAAGGTTCAAAGCGTCCAAAAAAAGAACTCCCATCTTGGGGTCCAGGGCGTCGCTCACAAACGTTCCCAGCCCGGGGACGGTGTAGATCAAATTGTTGGCCTTCAGCAGGTTGAGAGCCTCCCGCACCGTGGAGCGGCTGACGTTGAACGCTCCCGACAGCTCGATCTCCGTGTAGATGCGGTCCCCCGGCTTCCAGAACCCGGCCTTTATTTTCTCCCGCAACACTTCGAAGACGACGGCGCACCTGCTCTTTCGCTCCAGAGGATTGAAGACAGGACTGCAATCCGCTTCCTTCGCTTCCATAAGCATCACCCGATTCGACATGGCTACCTGATGTCTGACATCATACAACAAAAAAGACGAATCTGTCAACATAATTTTTTTGGCGTGCCCTCCGCGGGTTCAACCAAGATAATAACCAGATAATAACCGTAAAATAGCGGCTACCTCTGTAATATTGGAGTATAGAAGTGAAACCTGAATGTGTTTTCTATAGCGTCATGTTACAATTGCGTATAAGATCTCATTACTTTATTGAAGGAGTGAAGAAAATGGCACCAACGGGACTGGAAGTGAAAGAGGGCTTTTTCGGCAGGATCCTGTCGAGCATCGAGCGGGGCGGCAACAAGCTGCCCGACCCCATCTCGCTGTTCGTCATCCTGGCGGGCGCGGTGCTTTTGATTTCCTGGATATGCAGTCTTTTCGGCGTCAGTGCCGTGCATCCGGGAACGGGCAAGACGCTGGAGGTCATCAACCTCCTTTCCAAGGACGGCTTCAGACGGATATGGAGCCTCGCCGTCACGAACTTCACCGGCTTCGCCCCGATGGGCATCGTCCTCGTCGCCGTCCTCGGAACGGGCCTCGCCGAAAAGAGCGGCTTTTTGGCGGCCCTCATGCAGAGGATGCTCACGGGCGTTCCCCCATTCCTGGTCACGCTGATCATCATTTTCATCTGCATCAACGGCAACGTCGCCGGCGACTCCGCCTTCGTCATCATGCCTCCTCTGGCGGCCACGGTCTATCTCAGCATGGGGCGGAACCCGATGGTGGGCATGTTCACCGCCTTCGCGTCGGTGGCCGCCGGATTCTGCGCCTCAGTTATCCTGAACATGTCGGACACCCTCGCCTACGGATTCACGGAAAGCGCGGCGAGGCTCATCGACCCGAGCTACACCGCCTCTCCCGCCATCAACTTCTACTTTCTCTTCGTCTCGTGTATCCTTTTGACGCTCGTGGGGGCTGTGGTGTCCGAAAAGATTATCGTACCCCGTTACGCCCATGTGGACCTCTCCAAGTACGGGAAGGTCGATAAGGTAGGCCTGACGCCGCAGGAAGCGAAGGCGTTGAAGTACGCGCTCTGGGGCCTGGGAGCGGCGGTTCTCGTCATCGTTTCAATGTGTCTCGGCTCCGATCCTCTGATGGGCGATCCCGAGCAGGGCGGATCCATCACCTCGCCCAGATCTCCTTTCATGAGCGGCATCGTCATCACCGTCACGGTTCTCTTCTTCGTCCCGGGGGTCATCTACGGTTTCGTCAGCGGAAAATACAAGAACGACAAGCAGATGTTCGCCGACGTCACCCTTGCCATCAGGGAAATGGCCCCCTACATCGTGGTCTGCTTCTTCTGTGCGCAGTTCATGAGCTATTTTGCGTGGAGCAACCTGGGCGTCATCGTCGCCATCAAGGGCGCGGGCCTGCTGA
>JAISWV010000238.1 GCA_031270755.1 Synergistaceae bacterium | reverse complement strand
GCAATATCGGACGATTTGATGTATCTTTATTACTTGCGCGGTCTGGAATTGGGGAAAGAGACGGAGCTTCAATCGGACGAGGGGTATTTGCCTGTGGAAGTCGATTATTGGGGGCGGACGTTGAACCTTTCGGACCAAGTTTGGGAAAGCCTTCTGGTGTTGCTTCCTCTCAAGCTTTTGTGCCGGGAAGAATGCGCGGGATTATGTCCTCATTGCGGGGCCGATTTGAACGAAGGGCCTTGTTCCTGCGCTCCCCAGGAGAGTGACCCAAGGTTCGAGGTTTTGCGGAATTTCGCCGTGGACGACGTGTGAATAAAATCATGAACGGGATATCGTGAATGAAATAGATGTAAAAAATGTAAAAAAGTATCTGTGAAGTAATGAAGGAGGGGGAAAAAATGGCGACACCCAAGAGAAAGACCTCTCATGCGCGTACGGCGCAGAGAAAGGCTCATTGGCTGGGATCGCTCGGTGCGCCGAGTACGACGAAATGCACTCACTGCGGCGAGGCGGTCATGAGTCATCGCGCATGTCCGTCGTGTGGCTTCTACAAAGGCCGTAAAGTCATTGATGTAAAAGAAATATAAGGTGTAAAGGTTCAAGCTCAGGGGGGCAGAGCCCGTTGGGCCAAAAGCGGCCTCACTGCCCCCTCGTGATCCCCTACAACTAAGTTGACTGAGCATGGTGCACAGGGTTTGAACGGTTACCAAAATTTATACTGTGAAGGCTTCCACGAATGCCCGAAATCTATACGACTTTTCCGACTCTCTGATATCACTTATGGGGAATCATCGGCAAATATCACTCACAAACCAAGTGTCGCCAATGATTCTCCTTCTTGGCATCCTTTAGCGCTTCCTGGAAACAGCCGCCTTGGAAATTACACAAAATACCAGAGCCAACAAACTAAGCGTACCCGAATCACAACCGCCCCCTCCTCCCCCTGTTCCGGTCTCAACAGACGGGGGAGTGTAGGAAGGTTCTGAACCACCCGGCGTGGTTGGCGTCGTGGGAGTCGTGGGGCTTCCCGGTGTGGCCGGCGTTGTCGGATCAATCGGTGTCGCTGGGTTGCCGGGCAAATCTGGTGAAATTGGCGTTGTTGGAGTCGTCGAAGCCAGAGGTGTCCACTTCGCATAAAGCGTGACGTTCTTCGTCACCGTATCGATAGTGAAGTTCCACGGTGTTTGGCAAGACGCTTCTTTGTACCAGCCGCCGAAGGTATATCTTGACCGTGTTGGATCGGCGGGTTTGGTGATCTTCGAACCATTCGCCAGGTCCGTTATCATCGGGACGCCGCTGCCTCCTTGCGAGTTGAACGTCACCGTGTAGGTTGCCGCTGTTGAATAAGCAACGGTCACGTTTAATGTTTTTGTAAAACCGCCGTAGCTGGCTGTCAGCGAGACCTGCCCGGATTTAAGTATTCTCAGGACGGGGGTTGCACAGGTTCAATCTCGCACGGTAATTCAGCCGACATTTTTGTCCTTGTAAATTTCCTCAACGACAGGATCCGCCAGTAGGGGCGGATACCATCCGCCCGCTGGACCTTTGTGCAAGGAGTTTTCGCTTTCTAGGAGCGTGTCGGAGTATCTACTTGAAGTGTCGTAGTCAAGTTATTGTTACACAGTTCCTTAAGGTCGTAACGCCGCCGTCGTAACGCCGTTCGCCCTCGCCTGGTTCAGTCAAGTACAGGCGAAGGCTTTCGAGGTCGCGCTGTGCGGTCTTAGGCGTAACGCCAAACGCGGATATGAGCGCGTCTTTATGCAGAACCTCGCCCCGCGCCAACTGCTCGTTCCTACGAAGCAAGCGGTATGTTTTATCGGCTTTGTAGTTCATTATCACAATACCTTCCTTAACTGAGCGGGGTATGCAAGGTTACCCGGGCTTCGGCCTCGATGTTCGCCCTTATCATCTTCCACTGGTCGGAATCGTTTACCCAATTTTTCATAACGCAAGCCTCCTCATGGCGCGGACCTCCGTCACCACCAGGACCGCGGCCAGGATGGCGGCGGCGGAGTCGGCCACGGGGCCGGCGTACATGATGCCCTCGATGCCCCAAAAACGGGGGAAGGCCACGATGAGCGGGAGCAGAAAGAGAATCTGCTTCGTCAAAGCCACTAAAAAACCCTTCATCGCCTTGCCGATCGACGTGAAGAAGCTGGCCGTCGACGGCTGAATGCCGTTTGTGAAGGCCATCAGCAGGAAAATGCGGAAGAACTTCTCCACGAAGCGGTAATACTCCTCGCTGCCGCTGCCGAACAAGGAGATGATCTCCCTGGGGAAGAGCTGAAAACACAGAAACGATGAAAAAGATACGGCCGTGCCGCAGCACATGGCAAGCCAAAGCGCCTTCTCCACCCTGGCGTAGTTTCTGGCGCCGTAGTTGAAGCCGATGATCGGCTGTGCGCCCTGGGCGATGCCGATCACCATGGAGAAGAAAACCATGTTGACCTTCGTGATGACGCCCACCGCAGCGAGGGGAATGTTGCTCCCGTAGATCGAGGACGCGCCGTAATAAGTGAGGGTGTTGTTCATGGTGATCTGGACGCACAAGATCGAAAGCTGGTTGAAGCAGGCGGAAGAGCCCAGGGACGTTATCGCCTTGAGTTCTCTGAGCCTGGGGCGGAAGTATTCTCTTGTCAGAGGAACGCTCTTGAAGTGCATCAGGTGGTGCACGGCCATACCGCAGCTGACGGCTTGGGAGAGAGTGGTGGCCCAGGCCGCGCCTGCTATTCCCATGTGAAACCCAAACATGAAAAGAGGGTCCAGCACGGTGTTCAGTATTGCCCCCGTCAGGTTGCAGAGCATGGAATAAGTGGGGCTCCCGTCCGCCCTGATCAAATGGCTGCCGCAGGTGGACATGATCAAAAACGGCATACCGAAAGAGGTGATGCTGGTGTAGGTCACGGCGTAGGAAAACACCTCGTCCGTCGCGCCGAAAGAACGCAAAAGGGGCCTCAGCGACAAGAGCACGACGACGCA
Source organism: Synergistaceae bacterium (assembly GCA_031270755.1). GTDB lineage: Bacteria > Synergistota > Synergistia > Synergistales > Aminobacteriaceae > JAISLU01. Next base: position 7,691 of record JAISWV010000238.1, on the reverse strand, counting down.
CAGGGCGATCCCCACCACCGCGGCGTAGGTCACGGCGTTGGCGACGATCCTGCCCGCCCGCTCCGGGTTTCCTTTGCCGAGTTCCAGGTTGAAGTTCGACGCGCCGCCGATCCCCAACAACAGGGAGAGTGACATGCATATAGTAACCAGTGGAAACGCCACGTTGGTGGCGGCGTTGCCCAAAACCCCCACGCCGTGCCCGATGAATATCTGATCGACGATATTGTAGAGAGCCCCCACCAGCATCGAGACGATGCTCGGTATCGCGAATTTGAGAAGCAGCCTGCTCACCCTGCCGGTAGCCAGGGGATGCGCTGCCGCGTCGAATTTTTCGTCTTTCACAATGAAGAGAACCCTCCGTCCGATGTGTTCCCTTCATATTAGCACAAAAGGAACAGGGGGGATCTCTTCGGCCAGCCAATCATTGCCCCAAATCCAGTGTCTGGATAGGGATCAAACGACGATGATCTCGTAAGGCAGGGAAGAAAGCCGCCGCCCTCCGGTCTCCGTAGATATCCAACAGTCGCAGGAGGTGATCTTCGCCCCGTCGAGGAGCGTCACCGCGGGGTGGAGGTTGAAGCGCATTCCCGGTTGAATGACCGTCTCGTCGCCGTGGACGATGCGAGGGAACTCCCAGACGTCCAGACCCTGGCTGTGGCCGATCGCCGGAGGCCGCGTCACGATGGAGGACTCTCCTTTGTAGGGTGCGGCGTATCCCGCGTCGGTCAACACCTCTTCGGCCGCATCAGCGAGTTTTCCCACCAAGGCTCCTGGCTTTATCTGCGCCGCGGCGGCGCGCTGTGATTTGCACACAACCGCAAACACCCTCTCGTACTCCGGGTTGGGAGCGCCTAAAGAAATGAGATGCGTCGTCTCTCCAAAATGTCCGCCCTCAGCCGAGTGTTCGAGGACGATATAGTGGTAATCGCCTGCCTGCCAGACATGTTTCCTCCGCCGAGCCTCGGAAAGATACCCGAGGCGGGGTATCTTTCCGGAAGACGCCATCCAGTACAAGTCTTCGGCTCCTTTTTTCAGCGCAGCCTCGGATATCCGGTCTACTGCGTCCAGCTCGCGATTGCCTGGCCGGACGAGCTGGAGGTATTGGCGGAACGCATCTTCGTTGAGCGCGATTGCAGCTTCCGTAAGCGCGATCTCTGCGGGGCTCTTGACCATCCTGACGGCATTCAGCTCCTTGGTGAAGTCGCGCGGTTCCAGACCGCCCAAATGGCGCCGAAGAGACAGGTAAAAATTGGCGGAGATGCCGGCGTATCCTGCAATTCCCAGGCTTTTGGGAGCCAGTGACTTCACGAATTCTCCGACGCACCTTCCCGGGTCGCTGTTGTACTCGTAACCGGGAATGATCCGAACATCGTCCGCCACTCCAAATTCGGCCATATAATCGGCACCGCTGGAATCGTGAGCGAAAAATGTCATGGGCCCCGATAGAGGAACGACCAGGTATTCTTCGAACACGGGCAAATAATAGTTGCAGATGTAACGCAACACTCCCCGAAAATCCATTTGAGCGGAGGCCCCCGTTATCAAAGCGTCGACTCCCGCCCGGGACATTCGTTCACGCACCGCGTACTGGCGGCGGCGTATTTCATCGGACAGAATATGCACTTATGTTCACCTTGATGTCAGAATCATTGAAATTTCATTCCCATAATCGCGGGCAAAATCGTCACGATCTGTGGCACGAAGGTGAGAAGCAGAAGGCAGAGCACCCCCGCGATAATGAAGGGCCACACCTTGAGCACGATGGCCTTCATCGAAATGCCTGCGATATTGCAAGCCACGAAAAGATTGGAGCCCACCGGCGGAGTGACCTGCCCTATGGCGAAGTTGGTGGTGGCGATGACTCCGAAGGCGACTATCGAATACTTCATCTCCCGAATGATTGGCAGGAGAATGGGCAGCAACAGGTAGAACCCGGAAGCCGAATCGACGAAACAACCTGCGATGAGAAAAATCAAGGTGATGATCAAGAGCATCGTAGCGTCACTGTTGGTCAGCGAAAGCAGAGCGTCGGTAAGCAGGGACGCCACACCCGATGTGGTCAGTATCCAGGTGAATGCGCCGGCGGCTCCCATGATGTACATGATGATCGCCGAAGAAACGGAGGCGTTGACAAAAATTCTCCATAGCTGTTTGAACTTGATTTCTCTGTACACGAAAATCCCCACGAACAGGCCGTACACCACCGCCACTCCCGCGGCCTCGGTGGGGGTGAAGACGCCGCCGTAAATCCCTCCGAGGATAATGACCGGCATCATGATCGCCCACAGCGCTTCTCTGAAGGCCTTCCAGCGCACGCTCGAGGGCTGCTTCTCCTGCATGACAACGTTTTTGTCGTTTCGCAGATACAAAAGCGCCGCGACAGAGAAAAACACACCTAGAAGTATCCCGGGGAGAATCCCGGCGACGAACATGGTCCCCACGGAAACTTCTGCCAGCATCGCGAAGATGATGAAGGGGATACTGGGTGGGATGATCATGCCTATGCCTCCGGCGGAGGCGACGAGAGCCGTGGAAAAGTCTTTGTCATAGCCCTGCCTGACCATCGCCGGTATCAGCACGCCTCCTATGGCGGCGACCGTGGCGGGGCCGGACCCGGAGATTGCGGCAAAGAAGCAGGCCACCACCACAGTGACCACGGCCAGACCTCCCTTCCTGTGCCCCACGCAGGCGTTGGCGAAGTTGATCAGGCGGCTGGAGATCCCCGCGTAGTCCATGATGACGCCGGCGATGATAAAAAATGGAATGGCCAAGAGGGTATACTTGGCGATGGCGGCGTAAAAAACCGTCGGGAATACCGATATCTTGTAACCCATATGGCTCATGCCCGCAAAGGCCGCCAGGCCCATCGAAGCGGCCACCGGCACCTTCAGCAGCAAGAGGGCGAAAAACGTGCCGATCAACACGAAGCCGATCATTGCGCTCCTCCCCGTTCGGGTTTTACCGCTTCCCGCATCTCACGGCAGCAGACTTTGACAACGCTCACCAGCGAAAATACCGCGCCCACGGGAAGGGACCACCCTACCACCGCCATCGGGATCTTCATCCCGGGGAAGATCTGACCGAACTTCATTTGATTCTGCACCATTCCGTAGCCTGTTTTCGCGAGAAGAACCATCAAGAGGGCCGAGGCACACGCAGCAAACAAGATGATCACAGGCTGACATCTTCGGGGAAGCAGATCCGAAAGCAGCGTCAGCACAGTATGCGACCCCCGCCGATAGCCATAGGAAATGCCGAACATGCTGACCCACACGAAGATCAGGACCACCAGCTCCTCGGTGTAAGAAAATGGCGTCTGCGGCAAGAGGTAGCGGCAGATGACGTTCAGGAAGTTCAAGATGACCATCGCGACCATCCCGGCCATCATGGCGCTCTCTTCGAGAATGTCGAAAACTTTCCAGGCTCTGTTCATGAACGTGGGTTACGGATTGTAGCCAAACTGCTTGAAGAGCACCCCGAAGTCGGACTGATTGTCCTCGTAAATCTTCTGGACCGCATTTTTGAACACATCGACCTCTTCCGGGGTCAGCGCCTCGACAACCTCCATCTGGAACTCGGAAAGACGGGCACGGAGGTCTTTTTCTTTTTCTCGGGTGATTTGAATCTGATAAGCCATCGCCTCATCCGCCGCGGATTGGAAAATGCCCTTCTCTTCCCCGTTCAGCGAATCCCACAACTCTTGGCTGACGGAGAGGTAAATAGGATCGTAAGAGTAGTTCCAGAGAGAGATGTACTTGGTGACCTCCAAGGTTTTTTGTGTGAAGAGAAGATCAAGAGTGTTCTCGCAGGCGTCGATGGTGCCCTGCTGCAGAGAGGTGTAGACCTCGGACTGATTCATCGTCAGAGGGTCCGCGCCTATGTACTTGAGGAGATTGACATGAACGTTGCTGCCTGGCACGCGCATCTTCAACCCTTTCATGTCCTCGGGCTTCCGAATGGGGTTCTTGTTGTTGACCACCTGGCGGTAGCCGTTTTCCCCTATGGCCAAACAGACGACTCCAGCTTCGTTCAACGCCTGCTTCAGAGCCTCGCCTCCGCTTCCCTTCATGTAGTTGTCCACGTCTTCGTAGGTGGGAAGAAGCCAGGGGAAACAGGGAACGATGCTCTTTTTCGCCACTGAGGACCAGACCAGCGCGTCCTGGAGATGAATGTCGGTGACGCCGGTCTGCACGAGCTCGATACCCGCCGCTTGATTGCCGCCCGACAATTCGTCACTGGGGAAGATCGTCACGGCGAATTTACCGCCGGTCTTTTCGTTGACGATCGAGACGAACTTCTCCGCGCCCTGGTGCCACGTGCTGGTACGGGGACCAGCTTGACTGAATTTCAGTTGAATGGGGGCCGCACAAGCCGAACCCACCAGTACTACCGTCATCATGACCACAAGCGCCCCAAAACAAATTTTTTTCATTTTCTTCATAACACAAACATCCTCCTCAAACGGCTTGCCGCCGGGCTGTAAAATATAAAACATATATCTTCGCTGCAAAAATTCCCGCCCCAAATTTTACACCATATCTTTCCCTCCTGATCTTTCCCTTCTGAATCTTTTCCTGCGCGTACCGAATCGCCGTCTGCCGGTGAAAGCAAGTATATATAATTTTACTACTTAGATATTATTTTTACCAAATTTTATTTTTATGCCGAGCCCTGTTTCGGGGTACAATCGCCTTCAGGTTATCCCCGCTGGCGGGCGATTCTCGCCTGGCCGCAGGCGCATTCCACGGCAAGGTCGGCCTCCCAGGCCAGGCTCACGTGGAGAGCCCCCAGAGATTGACGGTAGCGTTCCGTCTCCTCGTCGTAGGTCACTCCGTCGAAAAAGACGTCGTTGGAGACCACCAACAAATCGGCGACCTTCGCCCTCAAGAGCGTGAGTTCCTCGTAAATTTTCGCCGTCACCTTCGTGTTTTCTCCTTTGTCTCGGTCTCGGCCTCGGCCTCGGCCAAACATCTCGTTTGCCAAAAGCGTTCCCAGACACTCCAGCAGAACCGTGGAAGAGGGGGCCAGCCGGGAAATCGCCTTCGCGATGTCCACGTCTCGCTCCAGGGTCTCGAACCCTTTGTTTTTGCGCGCCTCTTGGTGGAACAGGACGCGCCTCTCCATCTCTTGATCGCAGACGCGAGCTGTGGCAAGATACACGAGAGGAGCGCGAGAGCCCCATACCCTCGATAACGCGTATTTTTCGGCCCAGGCGCTTTTTCCGCTGCGGGCGGCTCCAGAGATAAAAACGAACATCGACCTCGCCTCCAACTCGAACCAGGGCACGCCCGCCCTGAAGGAAGGATGTTATTTGGGATGTCATGTCTATTATAGCGGCGGTTGCCATCGCATTTGGTTTTTTGACGGTGCTCCCCATGCCTCGGATCTCGTGGACAGCGGCCCGCCTCCGATATTTCCCCGTCGTGTCGCCTTTGGTGGGGGCTGTTGTGGGGCTCATGGGAACGGGGCTCTTCGCGGGGCTGTTGCGCTGGGAGGCGTCGCCCACGCTGCGCGGCGTGCTGATGACGCTTTTTTACCTGTGCGTCACGGGGGGGCTCCATATGGACGGGCTCATGGACACGTGCGACGCGGTTTTTTCCCGAAGAGACCGGGAGGCCCGGCTGAAAATTCTCTCGGATACCCACGTTGGGGCCTTTGCCGTAATGGGGTGCTTCGCCGTGATGTCGCTGAAGGCCGGGATTTTCTCCGAGCTGTTCGGCGGAGGCGGCGCAAACGCGCCCGCAAAGATCCTTGTCCTTTTGGCTTTGATCCCTATTTTCTCCCGCACCGGGCTGGGGATGCTGTTTTATCTGCCCTTCGCGCGGGAGGACGGACTCGCCCGGACTCTAGGGGACGCGCGCGTTCTTGGAGACCGTTGGGCTCTGATCCTGATCTACGTTTTTTCGAGCGTCTGCCCCATCCCGTTTCTGGGGATACAATGGGTCGCCGTCCCCTTGGTGGTGGGAAACTTGCTCTGCGGTTACGGGATTTACTGCGTGAAGACCTTCGGAGGGATCACCGGCGACCTGATGGGCGCGTTCGTCGAGCTGTCGGAGACGGCGGCGCTTTTGACGCTCCTTGCCTTGAAGGGGTGACCTCGTGCATTTGATCATCGGCGGCAAGTACATGGGGAAGCTGAGGTACGCGAAGACCCTTTACGGGGAGGACGTCTGCGACCTGGCCGCCTCGGAGCCGGAGGAGATGTTCGGAGCGCGCGTCGTGGCGAACCTGCAGGACGGGGTGCGGAACCTGTTGAAAAGAGGGGAGTCCCCACGAGGCTTCTTCGAATCCAACCTGCACCTCATGGAGGACAAGGTCTTGATCGGCGACGAAATCGGGGGGGGTATCGTGCCCGTCGATCCCTTTGAAAGTCTGTGGCGTGACGAGACGGGCTTCGTGTACGGAATTTTGGCGGCCCGGGCGGATCGGGTGGATCGCGTGTGGGCGGGGCTGCCCTGCCGCCTGAAAGGATAAAGGAAAAAGGAAAAAGATAAGGGGAAAGGGTAAGGGACAAAACAAGAATGAATAAAAAACTCGTTTTCTTCGACATCGATGGCACCTTGGTCAGCCACGCGGGGGGAAGCCATGTGCCGGAGCCCACGGCGGAGGCGGTGGAAAGGCTCAAGCAAAACGGGCACACCCTTGCCATCGCCACAGCCCGCAACTTGGCGCTGACGCGGAAAACCGCGGCGTTTTTCGGGATCGACCTCTTGGTGTGCAGCAACGGCGCGTACGTGGCGCGGGCTGACGGCGCTCATGAAACGTGTTTGCATGAAAGGCTTTTAAGCGGGGAGTTCGTGAAAGTTTTTCGAGCGGAGGCGTTTTCTTTGAAGTCTTACGCGCTGGATACGGAAAACGTCTATACTGAAATGGACGAGGACTATTTCGAGGCCTTCCTCGTCGAACAAGCCGGCCGCGACTGCAGGAAAAGCACCGCCGCCGCGGAGGGGCTCCAATTGGCCTGCATTTTTTCCCCTCTGCCCCTCCGATGGTGCGGACACGAGGGTGTCGACGTCGTCAAAACCCCTCGTTATACGGAATTTCGCCCTTCCGGCGTCTCGAAATGGAGCGGCGTCGTGACTGCCGCGGAGGCTGCGGGCTTCGAACTTCAGGACGTTGTCACCGTTGGAGATGGACTGAACGATATAGAGATGGTACGCAACGCCTCTCTTGGGCTTGCGGTGGGCGGCGCCAACGCGGAGCTGAAGAAAGCGGCCGACCTGGTGACCGGGGACATCGACGAGGGCGGCATCCTCTCCGCGTTTCGCAAGTTGGGCCTGATATAGTGAATCATAACTCCGTGAACTGCGCTATAATATAGTGAATCGAGATAAAAAACAAAAATATGAAGTGGAGGTGCTGTGAAAATGGCAAATTCTTCGATTTCTTACTATGAAGAACGAATCGAGGCAACAAACGCATTTTTCCGAGGAGTGTACCGCTGGATGGCGGCGGGACTGATTTTGACGGCGGTGACGGCGCATGGAGTAGCGTCCAGTCCCTCGATGATCATGACGCTTTATGGATCCCGCGGGCTTCTGTTGATTCTTATCGTCGTGGAACTGGGGCTCGTGTTGGCGCTCACCCATTGGATCGAGCGCATCGGCATGGCGGCCGCCATGGGGATGTTCGTGATCTACAGCCTTCTGAACGGGGTGACCTTGTCGGGCGTGCTTTTGCTCTACACGGGC
>JAISWV010000407.1 GCA_031270755.1 Synergistaceae bacterium | reverse complement strand
ATAGCCCCAGCCGTGTTGCGCAGAAGGGCGTAATAGGCGATCATCATCAACACCGAGACCAACTCGAGCTGGTCGTTTTCAGTCTGCTTGACGATGCGGCGGATGCCCAGCATCATGCCGATGCCGACGGCAAAAAGCGCCGCGCCGGTGGCCATTGGAGGAATCATCAAGAAAATGGGCGCCAAGAACAAAGCCGCCAGGAACAAGCCTCCTGTCACGAGGGACGCGAAGCCCGTGCGGGCGCCAGACTCGACCCCGGCGCTGGACTCCACGAAAGTCGTCACCACAGTCAGCCCAAAAAACGCACCAATGACCGTGAACAAAGAATCGACGTAGAACACTTCGCCCAGGCGCGGCACGTTCCCCTCGTCGTCCATCAGCCCCGCCTTTTCGGCGCAGGCCAAGGCCGTGCCCGCCGTCGAGAAGAAGTCGCTCATGAAGAAAACCAGAATGTAGGGATAGACCTGAGCGAGCCAATCGCCGGTCAGCTCGAAGGCCCAAAAGACCGGGAGGACGCTGGGCGGCTGACCGATGTAAGACGCCGGCTCCTTCACCATGCCCAGGTAAATGGCGACAGCCGTTATGGCGAGCATTCCGATCAGATAACCGCCGGGCACCAGGGGCTTGTCCTTGCGCCGCAGAAACACCATGGCGAGAATCACCAGCAGACCCACCATCCCCAGGATCACCTTGGGGTCAGCCAGGTTGCCCAAAACAAAATTGTTGTTGTTCACCAAAGCGAACCCGAGCCCTGCGCGCCCCGCGGCCAAAATCGTCAACTGAAGGCCGATACAGAAACTGACCCCGAACTTGACGCTCACGGGTATCGCCTCGACGACCACTTTCCGCAAGTTGAAGTCCAAAATCCTGGGGTTGCGCACGCCCAGAAGCCAAAGCCATTTGAGAATGGGGAAACTGACGAGGACAAACAAGGTGCCTGAAATGACCACCATGCCGATCCCCTGCTGCCAGGTTATCAGCCCCGCGCCGACCAAGCCGATCATGACGGCGTTGCTGCCCATTCCCGGCGCCAGGGAGAAGGGCAGTTTCGCCCACAGCCCCATGACGATCGACGAGACGCCGGCGATAATCGCCGTGGCCGTGAAGACCGCCTCGCGCGGCATTCCCTTTCCGCCCGCGGCCATGATATTGGGGTGCACCACCAAAATATAAGCCATAGCCATGAAAGTGACCACGCCGCCCAAAATTTCCGTCCCCAAAGAACTCCCTCGCGCTGAAATCTCGAAATACCGATCCACAAATCCGTGACCTTCCATTTTGTGACCTTCCACTTGCTTCGCCTGCTCCACTTCGTTCACCTTCCGTCCAGATTCGCTCCGTTAGTTTCAAAACTCGATGAATCAGCACATTATACCGGAACATATTGCATTCCGCATTCCCGGGCAGTATATTTTCAATTTCTCTCGGTGTATCATTCGTAACCAAAGGGACCGTAGTCAGACTGGCCATGACGAACGGAGCCGTTTCTGGTACGGAAGCGGCACGTAAACTGGCAGCCTTTGAACGAATAACCGACAATTTACGCGAACTCGACGATATAGAACCTCTGCCTCTGGAATTTGAGGAAATTATGGCGAACAAAGTAAACTTTTTTCAGGAAATTGATCTATGAGGTCTATGAGTGGGGTCCCGATGCGTTGTCGATTAAAGTCGTTTTCCTAATTGACAAAGAATATTTCGATAAATCACAATCTAATCGCGCGATGTGTAATGATATCAAATAAGGGGGTATTGAAGATGAGTTGGACCAATAAGAGATTGCGTGTCGTTTTCTCCTCGCTGGTACTTGTCATGTTGTTGGTGGGAATGGGGATTGCCGGGGAGAATCGGGCCAAATATATTTTCATGTTCATTGGAGATGGGACGTCGATCCCCCAAAGGAATGCGGCGGAGCTTTATCTTGCAAGCCAGAGCAGCCCTAAAGATTTGGAATTGGCTGTTTTGCGCGCCGAAAACAAATTTCCCAGAGGTAATGGAGTTACGGACTTCAAACCTTCGATTCAGCGCATGTTGATGAGTACTTTCCCCGGTCAGGGATTTTCCAGTACGCATTCCGTCAATTCCTTGATCACAGACTCTTCGTCCTCCGGAACGGCCATCGCCACAGGGCACAAAACCCGGGACGGAGTCGTGGGAATGGACCCGAATGCGGCGGAAAAATACGTCTCCATGGCGAAACTGGCCAGAGACAAGGGGATGAAGGTCGGCATCATCTCAACGGTTTCCATAGAACACGCGACGCCGGCGTCCTTTTACGCCTGCTCGCCTCATCGCGATTTTTACTACGAGATCGCCCTGCAGATTCCCGAGAGCCGGTTCAATTTCTTCGGCGGCGGCGGTTTCCGGCAGCCTCAAGGCGCAAAAAAAGATCAAAAGCATATTTTCGAGGTCTTGAAAGAGGCTGGTTATACGGTATACAACACCCGAGAGGAGTTTGACAGAATAAAAGCCGGCGACGATAAAATTCTTACAATCAACCCTGTGTTGGATAACGATGCCGCTCTCCCCTACGTGGTCGATCAGAAAGAAGGGGAGATTACGTTTGCGGAGTTCGTTGCTAAAGGAATTGAAGTTCTCGACAATCCCAACGGCTTTTTTATGATGGCTGAAGGCGGCAAGGTCGACTGGGCGTGTCATGCCAACGACGCCGTCGCCACGGTCCGGGACGTCCTCGCCCTTGATGAAGCCGTAAAAGTCGCTTACGAGTTTTACAAAAAACATCCGGACGAAACGTTGATTGTCGTCACGGGTGACCATGAAACGGGAGGGATGGCGGTTGGGTTCGCGGGAACGCAGTACGACTTGTTTTTGAAGAAACTTCAGGCTCAAAGAGGATCCTATCTTGCTTTCAACACGGAATTAGCCGCTTTCAGGAAGGCGGCCCCCAACGCCAAGCTGGAGGACGCTTTGCCTCTGGTGGAGAGTTTTTTTGGTCTGAAGCGATACGGCAAGGAAGAAATGGAGAAGCTGGACGAGCGTGCTAAAGGAGGAGATGCCGAGGCCTATGAGATTTTGGGTATGGCCCTCAGGGACCACGAAATGGCGGATTTGGCAGAGGCGTTCGCTATGAGCATGAAAGACCGCAAAGAACGGCCGACGGGCGATGACGCTTATTATCTTTCCTACGGGACTTACGAGCCCTTTACCGTGACGTTGACGCACATTCTAAACCGCAAAGCCGGCATCGGCTGGACAACCTACTCGCACACGGGGCTGCCGACGCCCGTCTCCGCCGTTGGAGTGGGGCAGGAGCAGTTCAACGGTTACTACGACAACACGGATATTTTCAAAAAAGTCGTCGCGATCGGGCAGTTGTGAAATTTAAATAATGAATAAATCCTTTTCTCTTTTTTTTCACGGTGCGCAAAAGGAGGATATCTTTTTTTCAGGAGTTGTCCTTCTTTTGTGCGCGGTGTTATATTTTATCCCTACAGGATTTGAAGATCGCTTGCCGAAGAGCACCGAGCAGGTCGAAGGACGAATTGTCACCGTCGATAATTCGCAGTTGGAGCAGCATGGCCTGGTTTTTTCGGGCTCCCAGGGCGTCGAGGTGGAACTGCTCGATGGAAGATGGAAGGGGCAGATCATCCGCACCGGCAACCACTTCCTGGGAAAGATGGAACTCGATAGAGTCTTCGAACCGGGAGATCACGCCTTGATGAACATAACATCCAATGGTGACACCATTACGTGGGGGCATACCTCGGACTACTACCGTTTGCGGATCGAGTTAATCCTGCTGACGATTTTTTCGCTCTTTTTGCTTTTCTACGGGGGTTTTTTTGGATTTCAAACTATACTTTCTTTCTTCTTCACGGGGCTGGTTCTGTGGAAATTGACAATTCCCTGCATGCTGAAAGGTGTAGATCCGATTTTATTGAGTTTTGTGATTGTCTGCATTTTGTCTGCGGCCATTTTGTTTTTGGTTGCGGGACTCAACAGAAAGGCCATCGTCGCTTTCATGGGCGCGGCTATTGGCTTGGGCGTGACCGCACTCATGACACTCTACTTTTCCCGCCCGTTCAAAATCAGCGGGGCAGTTCTCCCGTTCTCGGAGACCTTGTTGTACTCAGGATTCACTCACCTCAACATTACCCGCATTTTCATCGCCGGCGTCGTTCTTTCCGCTTCGGGTGCCGTGATGGATCTCGCCATGGATATTTCGGCGGCTATGAGCGAGATTGTTCACCATAATCCGAAAATCTCCCGAAAGGAGCTGTTTTTTTCCGGAAACACCATCGGGCGATCTGTCATTGGCACTATGACGACGACGCTTCTCCTCGCTTACAGCGGAGGATACTTGGCCATGCTGATGCTTTTCATGGGGCAGGGAATACCCGACGCCAATATCTTCAACATGAACTATGTGGCGGCGGAGGTTCTGCACACGCTCGTCGGCAGCTTCGGCCTCGTTCTCGTCGCGCCTATCACGACCGTTATGGGAACCCTGCTTTACCTCCCCCGGCGGCGATAACTCAATGCCCGGACAACAGGTGGCGCAAGCTCCCAAGTCGAGGATCTATGAGTGTATACGTTCTTCAAAAAATCCGCTGCTTGCTCCGGCTCTCGGATTTTTGTATAATGATTGTCCAAGCAGTGATGAGTGTGCGATGAAGAGGACGAGTAGCTTTTAAAAAACGCACAGAGAGGCAGGTTCCAGGGGCTGAGAGTTCCTGCCGCGGGAAAGAAGCGAAGACCCCCTCCGAGCGGGCGTCGAGGCCGGAT
>JAISWV010000332.1 GCA_031270755.1 Synergistaceae bacterium | reverse complement strand
TCCTCGGGAATTCCTCGCGGAATGCCGGTTAACAACAAACCTTGACTTACACGTAGAATTTTGATAATCTACTGATCAAGAAGCCCGCTGTTGTTCGCAGCAGCGGTAGGGGGAAAGTAATTTCCCCCCTTGATTTTTTTAGAGGAGGTTTTTAAAAGCCCAAGAACATGGCTATAGGCATACTAACTATAAGACTATAAGACAATCGAGGACGGCTTCAGAGCGATTCAAAACGCTCCAGAGCCAAATCTGACCCAAAATCTTGACATAATGGTCCTTTCGGTGTTAGATACAGAATATAACAATCACAATCGAATAGCGAAGCTCCCCAGGCGCAGGGAAACGGGTGAAAATCCCGTGCGGCCCCGCCACTGTAACCGTGACGAATTCGCATGTTTTCGGCCACTGAACGTTGCACGTTCGGGAAGGCGCGAAGGAGGAGGAACGGAAGTCAGGAGACCGGCTCGGGAGATCTGGAGGTGGTGTTTGCGTGGGCAAACGTCTTCACGTATAGCGCTGTAAATGGCGGATAAGGTGAGAGGACGCGGAACATGCGTCCTTTTTTCATTTATTCAAGGGGGCTTTAACTTTAATTAAGGAGGCTTTTATAATATGTTCAAAAATTGCGTTTTTGCGGCGGTGCTGGTGGCTTTTCTCGCGTCCTGCGCCGGAGCGGCCGAAGTCGCGGAGAAAGTAGAAAAAGTAGAGAAAGTAGAAAAAAAAGGTATCCTGCTGGTGGCCTTCGGGACGTCCATGCCCGAGGCCACGGGCGCCATAGAGTCCCTGGTCTCGGCGGCGAAGAGCGCTTTTCCCGACACCGAGGTAAGGCTTGCGTACACCTCCAACATTATTCGGCGCAAGCTGAAGAAGGAACGAGGCATCGAAATTCCCACTCCGCCGGAGGCACTGGCGCGAATGAACGACGAGCGCTTCTCCCGCGTCTACGTCCAGCCGATGCACGTCATTCCGGGAGAGGAGTACGACGACCTGAAAAGCGTCGTCGATGCCTTCGCCTCTATGAAAGGCAAGTACGGCTTCCCGCATATCGCCTTGGGACAGCCGTTTTTATCGAACGAATCGGACTGTGAACTCATGGCGGGGATACTGGCGCGGCACCTGGCAGGCCAAGGCAAGTTCGAGTCGAACAAGGCCGTCGTCTTGATGGGACATGGAACGCCCCATATGGCCAACGCCATGTACAGCGCGATGCAGGGCGCTCTTTCCAGGCTCTCGGACCCGGCGGTCTCGGGCCGCATTTTCCTGGGCACGGTGGAGAGCACTCCCACCTTCGACGACGTCCTCGCCGCGCTGAAAAAAACCCGCGTCAAGTCCCTGGTGCTGGCGCCCTTCATGATCGTCGCGGGAGACCACGCCAACAACGACCTCGCCGGAGCCGACGACCCGGAATCCTGGCTTTCCCTCTTCAAAAAAGAAGGTTACGAAGTGGAGCCCTACCTGGTGGGGTTGGGGCAGTATCCCGAGATAGCGAAGCTTTTCGTGAAGCGTATCGAAGAACTGGTTGAATGAGACTGATTGCATAAAGCTGATGAAATGAAGCTGATGGAATGAGGCCGACCCCTCCCGCAGCCTGCAGGTGAAAATTCATGAGACGGGGTCCCGAGGTTCTTTCGGATTATAAAACCGCGCTCCGCGGACGCAGGCTGCGATGCGCGGCGATATTGTCGTGCGCTCTGGTCTCCGTGGCCTTTTGGCGGCTGACCCAAGGGGAGTGGTCTATTCCCCCCTCGAAGGTCCTCGCCCTTCTGTCGCCCTTCTCCGGCGAGGCGGAGCTCTCGACGCCCGAGGCGGTGGTGGTGCGTTCCGTGCGATTGCCGCGCCTCCTGTCGGCGTTGGGCGCAGGGGGGCTTTTGAGCGTCGCCGGCGTGGTGCTGCAGGGGCTTTTGTTCAACCCTCTGGCCGAGCCCTACACCCTGGGCATCGCCGCTGGGGCGGCCTTCGGAGGAGCCTTGGGCTTCGCCGCACATGTTTCGTGGGTCACCCCCTGGGCCTTCGCCGGGGCCCTCGTGGCTTTGTGGGCGGTACAGGTCATCGCCTGGCGGTCGGGCGGAGGCCGCGCCTATCTGGTACTGGCGGGGATCGTCGTCAACGCCTTTTTATCCGCCGGAGTTACCTTTCTGAAAGCGATAGCCGACGACCGCCTGGGCGCGATCGTGCTCTGGCTGATGGGCAGCTTTTCCGGGGCGTCCCCCGGGGCCTCTCTGGGGGTATGGGCGGCCGTGCTTCTCTCCGTTCCGCCCGCGTGGTTCTGGGGGCGTCAGTTGGACGCCGTGTCCCTGGGGGAGGACCGAGGCAGTATGCTGGGCGTCGACGAGCGGCGCCTGCGGGTGATTTTGCTTTGCCTTGTCTCGCTTGGAACTGCCGTCACTGTCGGTTCCTTTGGCATCATCGGGTTCGTGGGGCTGGTGGTGCCTCATCTTCTGCGCCCTTTCATCGGACCGCTTCACCGTCCGCTGCTGCTTTTCGCCTTTGGAACCGGCGGGTGCCTGACGGCTTTGGCCGATGGAGCGGCGCAAAATCTCGGGGAACTTCCCGTCGGCGTCGTCACGGCCTTGGTGGGCGGACCGTTTTTTTGCCGGCTTCTGCTGCGCCGGGGACGTGAAAATTGACGGGCCTGCCTCTTTGCTTCTCCGAACTCGAGGCGGGCTACGGCGGCGTTTCTGTGCTGAGGAAGTTTCGGGGAACCCTCCGGCCAGGGACCTTGACCGCTCTCATCGGCCCCAACGGAAGCGGCAAGAGTACGTTGCTGCGAACCTTCGCCGGGCTTCTGCCCTATAAAGGAAGCCTCACCCTCGGAGCCGGACCGGAAGCCCGGGAGGTCTCTCGAATACCGCGCCGGGAGCTGGGGCGTCTTGTGGGGATGGTTCCTCAACAGGTGCGGATGACCGCGCCTTTCACGGTCTACGACGCCGTGGCGCTGGGGCGTCTGCCATTTCAAGGGACGAGAGCGGAAGACGATCGCCTGATTCTGGACGCCATTGCCCGGGCGGACTTGGAACACCTGCTGCTCCGCCAGGTAACGCGCCTTTCGGCCGGAGAGGCCCAGCGGGTTTTGCTGGCGACGGTTTTGGCCCAGAACCCTCCCGTGCTCCTGCTGGATGAACCCACGTCGGCCCTGGACCCTGGCCAGACGGCCCGGGTGTTTGCCCTGCTGCGGCGTCTGGCCGATTCGGAGAAAACGGTGGTGGCCGCAGTCCACGACGTCAACTTGGCCGTCGCTTACGCCGACGTTTTTTTTGCATTGAAACGGCGCGAGGACGGCATTTCATGGATCTCGCCTGCAGAAGCGGTAGAAAAACTGGACGGAGAGGTTTTGGAGCGTATTTACGACACGCCCTTCGACTCCTACGTTTCCGGTAAAGGAGAAAAAGTATGGCATGTCCGTATAAAATAAAGAAAATAATCGCGCTGATTTTGATCGTGATTAGCGGGTACGGCGTGGCACAGCCCGTAGGGGCACAGCCTGAGCCGGAGCGGCCTGCACCGGAGCGTATCGTGTCCCTCTATCCCGGCCACACGGACAACATCGTCGCGCTGGGAGCGGGCCATCGGCTGGTGGCGGTTTCTCGCAGCGAGGACCCCGGCCTGTGGGATTCAGGGCAAAGCCTCGATCTTCCGCGACTGCCGCCGAAGGTGGGGGCGGAGGCCGTGCTGGCGCTCGAGCCCGACGCGGTGTTCCTGCGGTCCCTGGTGGAACGAATGAACCCGCACCTGACCGACACGCTTCGTCAGGCCGGGGTGGAGGTCCACGTCATCGACCCGCCTTCCTGGGAGGGATTCGAAGAATATTTAGCGTGTCTTGCCGAAATTTTGGGGACGAGCTCGGAGGCGGCCCGTCAACAACTGGAGGACACTCGCGCGGCCATAGCGGACGCTGCGGCGAAAGCGTCGAGTCATGGCAAAAAAAGCGCTCCCCGGGTCTTTCTCGAGGCCACCTCCAAGGAGTTGCACACCTGCGCCCCCGGTTCCTGGGCGGCACGGCTGATAGAGCTGGCCGGAGGCGTCAACGCCGCGGCGAACGCCGTTCCCCTTCGAAAAGGCAGCGCGCTGGCCCCCTGGGGCATTGAGCGTATACTGAAAGCGGCAGACTCGGGGCTGGACGTCTACCTGGTGCAGCAGGGCGCCATGAACGCCGCGTCTCTGGAGGAGGTACGGGGACGGCCCTGGTTCACCGCGCTGGCGCTGAAAGTCCAGTCCGCCCCGCGGCTCGCCGTCGTTCCTGAAAGCTGTCTGAGCCGCCCGTCGCTGTTGGGACTGGCAAAGGGCGGCAGGATGTTGGTGGAGATTTTTTACGGAAACGAAGACGAGGCTGCGGCGAGAGCAAACCCAAACCCTGACGGAGTTCTTCGCAATAGCGGATTCACGCCATAATGGCGAAGTGACGAAAAAATCTCCGTCAGGGTGGAACCGAGTGCCGGGATTTGCGGCCTATATCCGGTTATTCTTTGTATGCCACGACCTCGATTTCGATAGCCGCTCCGGCGGGAAGAGCCGCAGCCTGAACGAAAGAACGCGCGGGGGGATTTTCAGGGAAGAATGTCGCATAGAGCTTGTTCACTTCGGGAAACTCCTTGATGTCCATGCCGAACACCGTGACTTTCACGATATCCTTAAAGCCAAGTCCTTGAGATTCCAGGATTGCGCCGATATTTTTGAAGATTTGCTCCGCTTGCGCCAAAGTGCCTCCTTCAATCATCTTCCCTGTCTCCGGGACCAATCCGATCTGCCCCGAAAGGAACAGGAGATTCCCTGCCCAAACCGCTTGACTGTAGGGGCCAATTGCTTTCGGAGCCTTTTCCGTACTGACGGGCTTGCCTTGAGCAAACGCTCCTGAAGTCATCAACAAAAACAAAACGCATGCGCTCATTACAACTTTCTTCAAAACACTCACCTCCCGTTTATTATGGCACCACTGAGCTATATTGTAACATTTTTTGTCATACCGGACCCGTCAAAGTACGTCATGCAGGCTGAAACTCTAGCGAGCCCAGGTATAATCGAACAGCCGGTAGGCTCTGGGGTTGTTTGTGGTCAAGTCGGCGCTGCGAGGCACCGCGCCCTTCATCGCGAAAAGCG
This sequence comes from Synergistaceae bacterium, assembly GCA_031270755.1. Lineage (GTDB taxonomy): Bacteria > Synergistota > Synergistia > Synergistales > Aminobacteriaceae > JAISLU01. Next base: position 3,639 of record JAISWV010000332.1, on the reverse strand, counting down.
ACACGAAGGGGACCTCCTCCATAAATTTATCGACGATTTTTTTGTAGATCTCTTTCCGCTCGGCTATGACCGACGTGGCGCGGGCCGCTTCGATCAGCTCGTCCATTTTGGGGTCGGCGTAAAAACTGTTGTTTCCGCCACTGCCCTGGTTAGCGGAGTAGAGGCAGCTGCCCAGCACTTCGTCGATGTCGTAAGCCTGCCCCACCCAGCCCATGGGGAAGATGGCCGCGGAACCGGCATTGCGCTGAGCGAGGAACGTCGCGCGTTCCATGGGCTCCACTGTGGCTTTGAGGCCGATCTCGTTCAGCACGCCTTGCAGATAGACGCCGAGGGTAGCGTAGGGTTCGGTGTTGTAAGACTTGACTACAATGGAGGTTCCCTCGAAGCCCGCCTCTTTCACGAGTTCCCGGGCTTTGACCAGATCCTGTTCGTAGGTGATCTCCGGAGTGAAATCCGGATTGGCGGTCATTGCGGAACCGATGTCGCCGGGGTAGTTGATGATCTGCCCCAGACCGTCCATGGCCACAGTGAGAGCGTCCTCTTTATTGATGGCGTAAGCCACGGCTTTGCGCATCCTCGCATCCGTGAATATGCCCTCTTTGCAGTACATGTAGATGGCCTCGTTGCGCGCCGTGAGGTACTCGCCCAGGACGATGTCGGGTTTGCCGGAGAGGGTTCTGAAGGCGGAGCCGCTGATGGGCGCAAGGTAGATATCCATCTCCCCGGTTTGCATGGCGACGATAGCCGCGTTGCTGTCGGTGATCTGGTGGAACACGGCGTTTTTGATCTGGGGGGCGCCGTTGAAATAGTCCTCTTTGGCCTTATACGTGATGGAAACGTCAGGTTTCCAATCGGTGACGATGTAGGCGCCGGTGCCGATGATTTTGTCGACCGCGGTGCCGTATTCCGCTCCGTACTTTTCAAAGCCGTGTTTGGGCATGATCAATCCATTGCCGGTCGTCGCCAGCGCCGAAATGAAATAGGCATTAGGCTTTTTCAAAAAAACTTTGTAGGTCAATGGATCCGGCGTCTCCATGCGATCGATGTTGTTTTTGTAGAGCCAAGCGTAGGCCGGGGCCTCGATCAGGTGCCGATGCGTAAACGCTACGTCGGCCGCTGTAAAGTCCACGCCGTCCTGCCATTTTATCCCCTTGCGAAGGTGAAAGGTATACTCCAGGCCATCCGGCGAGATCTCCCAGCTTTCGGCCAGATTGGGGAGGAAGGTGCCGTCGAAGTCTTTGAGCAGCAGGGTGTCGTAAACCTGGGACATGGAAATAGCCTCCGCGACGCCGTTGATTTTGCCGAAATCGAAGGAATCGGTGATGGCTTGATAAGCGAAATTGACAACTCGATTGTGGTCGGCAGCGACGGCCTCCAACGGAGCCGGCACAAAAACGAAAACCATGCAGAACAACGCCAAGAAAAAACGAAACTTCATCTCAATAACTCTCTTCATCTTCAATAACCCTCCCTTGATTTATTCTTGAAAACTTGAAATTTACCAAACTCCGTCTTTTTGAGCTATCCTCCGTACAAAACGCAGGCAACGCAGTGGCCCGAACCCATATCTTGCAGCGCAACATCCCGTTCCGCGCACTCCGGCTTCATGACGTTGCAGCGTTTTGCAAAACGGCAGCCCGGCTCGGGGTCGATGGGATCCGTGACCTCGCCCCGCAGCAGTTTGTCGTGGCGGAGTTTTCCAAGCACGGGCTGAGGAATGGCGGACAAAAGAGCCTGGGTATAAGGGTGCAGCGGGTTTCTGAAAAGTTCTTTCGACCGAGCCCGCTCCACGCATTGTCCCAAGTACATCACCATGATCTCGTCGGAAATGTGCTTCACCACGGAAAGATCGTGGGTGATAAACATATACGTGAGCTTCATCTCATCCTGCATGTCCATCAAAAGATTGAGAATCTGCGCTTGAATGGAGACGTCCAAGGCGGAGACCGGTTCGTCGCATACGATAAACTCCGGCCTCAGAGCGATTGCCCTCGCCACTCCTATCCTCTGACGACGGCCGCCGTCCATCTCGTGAGGGTAGGAGTTGATGAAGCGCTCCGCCAAACCCACGGTTTCCATCAACTCCATCACTCGCGTCAGCTGCTCTTTTTTATTGGCGCAGGCCTTGTTCATCACGAGAGGCTCCGAGATCAGCTCGAAGACGGACATCCGCGGATTGAGGCTGGAGTAGGGGTCCTGAAAGATGATCTGCATCTTCCTCCGGCGCTGGGCCAGTTCGGCTCTCGTGCAGCGCAGGATGTCCACGCCGTCGTAAAAAATCTCCCCGGACGTGGCGGGCAGAAGGCCCATCACGAGACGGCCCAGGGTGGACTTGCCGCAGCCGGACTCGCCCACGACTCCAAGGGTGCTGCCGGCGCCGACTTCTACATTCACGCCGTCGACGGCATGGAGAAACCTGCTTTTGCCGATTCTGAAGTACTTTTTTAGATTCACCGTCCGCAGCAGCGGCATCACACTCCTTCCTCCTTACGGAAGAGATTGCACAGAATTTTGTGTCCGCCCCGGTCGTAACGGTAGGGTTTGCCGTCGCGGCATTCGTCCATACAGTCAGGGCATCGGGGGTGAAACCTGCACCCCGGCGGCAGATTGCTGGGATCCGGCATCAGGCCGCTGATGGGGCGCAGGCGGAGAGTGTCTTCATCCAGCCTGGGAATGGCCTGAAAGAGCCCTATGGTATAAGGGTGATGGACCTTTCCTTCGAAAATATCTCCCGCGGTTCCGTACTCGACGATTTCCCCCGCGTACATGATCGCCACGCTGTCGCAGGTTTTTGCCACCACGCCCAAATCGTGGCTGATCATGATCATCGAGGTGCCGAGCCTGGCTTTGAGTTCTTCCATCAGCACCAACACTTGGGCTTGAATCGTGACGTCCAACGCCGTGGTGGGCTCGTCGGCGATGAGGAGCAGCGGCTCGCAGGCCAGGGCGATGGCGATGACGATACGCTGTTTCATCCCGCCGGAAAATTGGTGGGGGTACTCACCTTTCCTTGCCGGAGATATGCCCACCAGGCTCATCAGTTCGTCCACCCGGGATTTGAGCTCCTTCTCCGCCCTGTTTTCGACGTTGTGGATCTCCAAAGATTCCAAAATCTGGTCCCCCACGGTCAGAATCGGGTTCAATGCCGTCATAGGGTCCTGAAAGATCATGGAAATACAGCTTCCGCGAATCATACGCATCTCGTCCGCGCTTTTTTCCAGCAAGTTCTCGCCTTTGTACAGAATTTCGCCCCGGGGAATGCGCCCCGTGCGCTCGGGCAAAAGCCGGAGTATCGAAAAGGCCGTGGTCGTTTTGCCCGCGCCGGTTTCCCCCACGAGCCCCATGGTTTCCCCTTCGGCGATGGTGAAACTGACGTCGTTCACAGCCCGGATCACGCCGTCGTCCATCTGGTAGACCGCCTCCAGGCTTCTCACGTCGAGGACCGGCACACCGCCGTCGAGGTTTTTTTTTCTCTTTTGTCCCATCCTCTTTTCTTCCATTGCGGTATCGCCCATCGTTTTTACTCAGTCCTTCAGTTTCGGGTCCAGGGCGTCACGCAGTCCGTCCCCCATGAGGTTCAGCGAGAGCGCCGTGAGGCCTATGGAAAGCCCGGGAAAGATGACCGTGTAGGGATAGTCC